>NZ_JJML01000018.1 GCF_000775285.1 Neosynechococcus sphagnicola sy1
TGTCATCCCAAGCCGAATAATCGGTGGAAGTCACTTGGAGGGTCTCCAGCTCATTTTGCAAAGCTTCCAATGTCCGGATGACATTCAGCCGCATTTCCTGCTCCTCAACCTGTTGATAACGATTGAGAACAATGGCAAATGAGGTGGCATAGAGCACGGCTGTTAAGCTCATCAGTGCTCCGCCAACAATCAGAAGTGTCTTCTGACGCAGCTTCACAGAATTGACACCTTAGGGGAATGAATTAACCTGATTTTTAAAGTGATTATCCATTAATTCAACGTTAGTTTGGCAGGCAGCTCCGCAAATGAGGCGGAACTTCACACCAGCTTTAAATAACAAGGTGAAAAGGCGACGATGCCGTGGAAATACGCAGCCTTAAAGCTGCGGAAACCTGAGGAAAAGCCATAGGAATTGTAGTAAAGCGCCACGAATTTATGGCCAAAAAAACAAATACTTGGGGCACCAGCACTACCGCAAATGGGTCAATGCAACCCAAGTTGTCATGGCGAATCTAGCCGGACAAAAACACGGGGTGAGGAGGTGCTAGTTAGGAGGGTTCCATCAGCGAACGGCTTAGCGCTTCCTCTGCCAATGCTGCCTGACAAGTACTTTAACTTAGGGCAACGTCTCTAACTCGCTGGCTTGGAAATGCCCCTTAAACTTGGGATAAAATTTCACCTGGTACGGTAAATTGGCACTGACAGGTCTCCCTTCCCATTCCTGAACTACCGCTTCCACCGTCCCCTCTAGACCCAGCACATCGAAGGGTTGATTGCGATGTTCTGGGTGATGGTAAACAACAACAGACTTCTTGACACGGACGCGCGTCCCTACCGGAAAAGCTTCAGCATCGTCACTCATAACCTTCAGGCTCTCTCCAAGGCAGCCTGCAACCCAAAAGGGTGCAGGAAATTTTTAGATATTCCAACAATTTTTTATCTTTGCATAGAAGCTGCCGTAAAATTCATGCTGCCAGCTCCAGCTATCTGTTTGAGAAAGGCAGGAACTTTAGACCGGGGGGATGAAAACCTCTGACGCAGGGGGTCGGATGGCTCCGGATGATTGGCCGCCAGTTGCCACCAGCCGATCAAGCCAACTACACTGCCAAGGACTAAGAGCGCTAAGAGCCGGAAGCTGCTGTTCCAGGTTGTCACCAGGGATCGAACTCTGCGAGGGGGTAAACCTGTGAGTTTCACCGCACCCCTATCCGTTGGAACAAGTATGTCTGTCCCCCAAGGCTTTGCCTCTCCTGCGGCAGGTGGGGGTGTCATGCTGGGTGAGGGAGGGGAATGGTTGGCAGAGGAAAAAACGGGGTCAGAAGTAGCCCGCCTACTAGAGGATAGGCTCACCCGCAGCAATACAGCCGAGATATTGTCGTGGCCATTTTTCTGGTTGGCTAAGGTGACTAAACGGGTCATGGCAGTTTCCAGGCTGATCTGATCTTTGAGGACGGGGCTCAAGTATTCAACTCCAAACTGCTCGACCAGATCATCCTCACTCAGACCATCGGAACAGAGGAGCAACAACCCTTCTTCCTCCAGAATGAAACGTTGGAGGCAAGGGCGGAGGAATTCAGCATCTTGCAGCCCCAGAACCTGGGTGAGTTCACCTGCCTCGGGGTGATCGAGGGCTTGACGGTAGGTACCTTGCCCCCATCGCACTGCCTGCACTGCTTGATCATCATCAACGGTTAACCGTTGACAGTTTTCAGGGGTAATCCAGTAACAGCGGCTATCTCCAATATTGATCAGATAGAGTTCATGGGAGTTCTCAATGCCGAGGCTGGGTATTTTCTGTGGCAGTTGCAAGGCCATCAACAGGGTCGTGCCCATGCGTTGTTGAGCCTGTCGTTGCTGGGCATCATTCTGAGCCGCAATGAGATTGTTTACTACCCGCACGATTGCCTCTAACTGCTCCATCACCAGTTCAGGCCGCAGCAGGTCAGGCTGGGCTGCCATCTCAGTTAAGAATGCCCGCACCTGAGGTTTGAGCGCCTGCATTGCCAGAAAGCTGGCAACCTCACCCCGTTCATGGCCTCCGACGCCATCACACACCAGCGCCAGGTGGGGGGTCAGATCCGTTCCTTTGAGTTGCCAGGACTGCCCTCCTGAACGGGACAGTGTCTCTGGGTAGCAACAATCTTCATTATGGGAGCAGTGGCGGCCTGTATCCGTAATGCCCACCACCTCTAAGTGGAGTGGCAATTGAGATGCTTGCTGGATCAACAGTCGGTTGAGGGAGGTACTGAGGGTTTCCAGGGACAGATCGGGATCTTGAAGTTTCCAGGAGAGAGGGGATAAGACTGCTGATGTCATTCCCTCTGGGAAGAGTCCCCGCAGCCATGTACTAGCAAGATCTGATAATCCTAGAGGCACTCCTTGATCTGGGAATAATTCTCGCAGGCGCACCCTCCACCCCTCGACGCGGACATTCTCTAGGTCAAGTAGGCTAGCCGTGACGCCCTGGCGACGTAGGGGGAGCCACAGTTGGAGCACTTGCCAGAGCCAGTATAGCTGCCGTGTTGGGGTGCCCAATTTCCAGGCACTGGCGATCGCTGGATAGAGCTGGCCCTTGGGGGTAATGGGGACATTTTCCAGCAACAACACTGAAGTCTCTCCGACCTGATAACCACCATAGACTTCCGGGACGTGCAGTTGCTGGGGGTAGAGGTAGAGATAGGGCAGCCAAGTCTGGGGTAGGGGTTGGGGCACCTGGGGCGCGATCGCAGGTTGGGTATCGAGCCAGATACGCGGAGCCACAACAGCGTAGCGATCGCCTACCAGTTCCCCGGCAGGTAACTTCGGGACTTCCCCCACGACCCAGAGATAGCGGTAGATCAGGGGGGATTGACAACCCTGGCACATCAGTTGACCTAAGGCATTCAAGGGGCTGGGGCAGACCGAATTCGGACAGTACATCAGCGGTTGAGAACTGCTCATGAGGTCAAACAGAAGGAAATAAAACAGAATTTGGGGCTGATGGCAAAACTCAGATCCACTGGGTCAAACTACGATGGTCATTGGCGTAGTGGCTCCTCGGTCGCTAGACTCACCTCCGGTGATCGTTCCCTCACTTGATCGGCTGTAATTCAGAGGCACTCCGCCTCAACCCATTACCCAGCATCAAGCAGAGGGTGTTCCCAGGAAGACACGGTCTTGAGGCTAAAATAGAACCGCTATCAATCGCTTTCTTGCTGTTGCCAGCAGTCTACTGGTTGTCATGCCAGTTCACAACACCATAGCAGTGGGAATCCGCGGTGTTGGCATTCTAATGAACCGAAACCTTGACTGGATGCGTCCACTTAAAGAATGTCGATATGACCCTTACCCCAGCGATTCTGTGGTTTTTCATAGGTGCCAGCCTCTGTTTACTGGAACTCCTGTTCCCCACTGCCTATGTTGCCTTTGTGATGGGGCTGAGTGCGTTGGCTGTGGGGCTGATTGCCTTAGTGCTCCCTCAGATATCGCTCCAGATTGGGCTGTGGATGGCTGGAGCAACTGCTTTGATTTTTCTGATGCCGCGATGGTTGCCAAAATCCCAGGGCAGAGTGATCCAAGAAGAGACGGCGGGGAAGACCCTTACTGCTATCCAACCTGGACAGGTGGGTCGAGTGCTTTACGAAGGAAATTCCTGGCAGGCGCTCTGTGAAGATCCCAAGTTGGCGATCGCCGCTGATCAGAAGGTCTACGTCCTCCGGAGAGAGGGAACCACCCTGATTGTCTTGCCCGAACACTTGCTCCATGCTGAAGGGTGATGAGGTAGTATCGCCAGTTCTATATTTAGTTCAGCATTTAGTTCAGCTATTCAATTGCAGTGTTCTAACTTGACAAGTTGAGAATTACCCATGGGACAGTTCGTTTTTTCTAGTGGTGTTTGCGGCGTTTGGCTTCTGGCGTTCTGTGAAAGTCATTAACCAGGGAGATGAAGCCTTGGTGCAAAGTTGGGGGCGTTACAAGCGGACGCTGAGTGCCGGTCTCAATGTCGTCAACCCCCTGACCGAAAGCGTAGTTTACCGGGAAACGATTCGCGAGAAAGTGCTGGATATTCCGCCCCAGCAGTGCATCACCCGCGATAACGTCTCGATCGCCGTCGATGCCGTGATCTACTGGCGAATTGTGGACATGGCGAAAGCCTTTTACAAAGTGGAAAATCTGCGACTGGCCATGGTCAACTTGATCCTTACCCAAGTTCGAGCTGAAATGGGCAAACTGGAATTGGATGAAACCTTCACCGCTCGTTCTCAAATTAATGAAACCCTGCTGCAAGAACTGGATGTGTCCACTGATCCCTGGGGCGTGAAGGTGACGCGGGTTGAACTGCGGGACATTGTGCCCTCCAAAGCGGTGCAGGAATCGATGGAACTCCAAATGTCAGCGGAACGGCGTAAGCGAGCGGCGATTTTGACCTCAGAAGGGGAACGGGAATCGGCGGTCAACTCGGCTCGTGGTAGGGCTGAGTCTCAGGTACTGGATGCGGAAGCTCGTCAAAAAGCGGCGATCCTGGATGCAGAAGGGCAACAAAAAGCCCTGATCCTCAAAGCGCAGGCGGAACGCCAAGAACGGGTACTGAAAGCTCAGGGAACGGCAGAAGCAATGGAAATTATTGCCAACATGTTGAAAGCAGATCCCAGCACCCGGGAAGCGTTACAGTTTCTGGTGGCTCAGAGCTACATTGAGATGGGACAAGTTGTGGGCAGTAGCGACAGCAGCAAAGTCCTATTCATGGACCCCCGGAGCCTTCCAGCGACCCTGGAAGGGATGCGATCCCTGGTCAGTGATGCCAGCAAAGTCGAGGACTGAGGCCGTAAGCGAATCGGCATTCATTTTTCCAAGCTGATCACCTTGCTGCAAGGATTCCACGCCTAGTCATCTGTGGTTTGGATGCGCAACACCTTAACCCCTGCCCAAAGGTTGGCCCTGAGGCTAACCGATGAGACTGCCCAACCGCGGATTGGGTGATCAGCCCCTTCCGGGAGTCTGATAAAATACTCCCTGCACCTTGCATCTAGACGCAAAATAATCTGGAGTCCCCCAACCATGAGCCCTGAATTTGTCAATGCTGCGGTTTTGTCTTTTAGCCTGATTCTCGTGGGCTTGGGAATGGGCTTTGTGCTGCTGAAGATTCAGGGTGGCGAAGATTGAAGCTAGGGCTGCCTCGGGTGGTCACGGTTGTAGCCAGTCTCTTTTTCGTTATTGCCTTAACCCTGACCCTACATCGGTACTTTACCTTCTATGCTTCCTACGATCAGGGAATCTTTAATCAGGTTTTCTGGAATGGGCTCCATGGGCGGTTTTTTCAAAGTTCTCTTTCCTCAGCGCTCTCGACCAATGTGGTGCAGGCGGGGGGAGTATCCAGATGTCTCCTATCATCGGCTCGGGCAGCACTTTACCCCGGCGCTGCTACTTTGGTTGCCGATTTACGCCCTGTTTCCCTCACCTGTCACCTTGACGGTGATTCAGGTAACCCTGATTACGGCGGCGGGAATTGTCTTGTATGCCTTGGCTCGGCATTATTTGCAGCCTCCCCTGGCCAGTCTGATCACCGTCAGCTTTTATGGTGCCAATGCGGTCGTCGGCCCGACTCTGGCAAACTTCCATGACAGTTGCCAGACCCCCCTGTTTGTTTTTAGCCTGCTGTTGGCCCTCGAAAAACGGAGGTGGGGATGGTTCACCCTGATGGCAGTGCTGATTCCCCTGGTAAGGGAAGATGCTGGCATTATTCTCTTTAGTATTGGCTTTTATCTAGTGGTGAGTCGGCGCTATCCCCGGATTGGCTTGCTCCTCTGCATCCTCAGCTTTGCCTATATGATGGTGCTGACCAATTTGATTATGCCGCTGTTCTCCGCCGATATTTCCCGGCGGTTTATGCTGGAACGCTTTGGTCAATATGCCACCGGAGAGGAAGCCTCTACCCTCGATATTTTGCGGGGGATGCTGAGTCAACCCTGGCGGTTGGTGGTGGAGTTGGTGACCCCTTTTGACCGCACCGCCCGTTATTTGCTTGGGCAATGGCTTCCCTTAGCCTTTGTTCCAGCGATTGCGCCAGCCTCCTGGCTGGTGGCCGGGTTTCCCCTACTGAAACTGCTGTTGGGTCGAGGTGATTCGGTTCTAGCCATTAATATCCGCTATGCCCTGACGGTGGTTCCGGGCCTATTCTACGGCGCAATTCTTTGGTGGTCGCAGCATCCGCGATTTTGGACGCCCTGGTTTCGTCGTTTCTGGATAGGCTGCATTGGTTTGTCCCTGGCATTCACCCTAACTTCTAATCCCAATCGCACCCTCTATTTTCTGGTGCCCGATGCCCTCGACCCCTGGGTGTATGTTTCCCTGCCTCGGCAGTGGCAACATGTGGAACAGTTGCGCCCCTTGTTGAGCCAAATTCCTCCGCAGGCTAGCGTTGCCGCCACGACCTATCTGGTGCCCCATCTCTCCAGTCGGCGGGAGATTCTGCGGTTTCCCGATCTGCTGCAACTCCGTAATGATGTCGGAGCAGTGGTGAGTGTGGACTATATCGTGGCCGATCTCTGGCAAATGCAGCAGTATGAGGCAGCTTTTAAGGGCGATCGCCAAACCTTGAAATCCAGTATTGAGCGGATTGATCAACTGACCCAAACTCATGCCTATGGGATTATTGGCTGTCGGGACGGGGTGATCTTGCTACAACGAGGAGTGCCCTCCAATCCCGAAGCCCTCGCTGCATGGTTAGCCTTTCGCCAAACCGTGGCTCCGCTCCTGCAAAAACCGATCTAGGACTCACCTAGTCCGGCTCCCCCATTAACTGTACTGAGACGGTGCGCTGGCGGGGGCCATCGAGTTCCACCAATAGGACTGACTGCCAGGTTCCCAGCGCCAACTTGCCGTCAACAATCGGTACGACTTCACTGGTACTCAGCAGCATTGCCATCAAGTGGGCATGGGCATTCATGGGTTCATCCTCCAGCACCGTTCGCAGATGTAGATCATTGTGCAAGTAGGGAGCCGCCGCAGGGACTAATTTTTGCAGGAAGGTCTGAATATCGCTGCATAGCCGCACTTCAGATTCATTGATCACCAGCGCCGTGGTGGTGTGGCGAGAGCAGATGAGGGCCTGACCCTGACGGATCGCTGTGGTGGCTATCCAGTCTCGAATCTGGGGGGTGAGGTCAAAGATTCCCATGGGGGCATTGGTGGTGATTTCAAAGATCCGATACAGAATAGTCATGGCTCTGAGCTTGTTACGATCGCGATTATGTCTACCATCTTGAATCTGCCCCCCTTTCGAGATCAATCCCTCTATCAACGGGCATTAACCCACAGCTCTTACCACAATGAACATCCCGAGGCGGGCGGCGACAATGAGCGCCTAGAATTTTTGGGTGATGCCCTCCTCACCTTTCTCAGCGGCGAATATTTATATCAACAGTTCCCCCAGCACTCCGAAGGGGAGCTAACCCAACTGCGGGCAGCCTTGGTGGATGAACGGCAACTTGCGGTCTTTGCCGGCGCTCTCAACCTCGGAGCCTCTCTCCGCTTGGGCAAGGGCACCGATCACCCCCAGAGTCGCACCAACCCCAATCTCCTCAGCAGTGGGTTTGAAGCCTTAATGGGTGCCTATTTCCTGGACTGTGGTTCTGATATCAATCCAGTACGGGAGTACATCACCCCATTTTTTCAATACTTTCTAGCCGACTTGGCTGCCCCAGTGCCGCCCACCAACTACAAAGGACGACTGCAAGAATGGGCACAGAACCATTTCGGGCAACCGCCCCAGTATCTGCTTGTGGATGAATTAGGGCCGGATCATGCCAAGCAATTTGTTGTGCGGGTGCAAATTGCCGATCAAGCCTATGAATTGGGGCAGGGACGGAAAAAACAGGAGGCGGAAAAGGATGCTGCCAGAAATACCCTAGCAGCCCTGGGACTGATCTAGGGTGGGGTGTTAGATTCAGTTGCTCAGGTGCCAAAGGTGCGATCGCCCGCATCTCCCAACCCCGGCACAATAAAACCCATGATGATTGAGGCTTTCATCAATGCCTGCGGTGTAGATATTTAAGCTTGGATAGGCAGCACTCAGCTGTTGCAGTGCCCGGGGGAGCCGCAACGACGGTAATCATCCGAATCAGGGCTGGATCGGCCCCCCGCTGGGTGAGTTCTGCCATCACGGCCATAATTGTGCCCCCCGTTGCCAGCATTGGTTCACAAATCAACACCCGAGTTTCCGGGGCAAATCGTTCGGGGAGTTTATTCAAGTAGCAGCTGGCTACCAGAGTCTCCTCATTCCGTACCATGCCAATATGGTAGATCGATGCCAGGGGCAAGAGGCTCTGTGCTCCCTCTAAGAGGGCTAGTCCTGCTCGCAAAATTGGGATCACCGCCACCGGGGTTTCTGGGTTGATAACCACAGCAGGACAGGGAGCCAAAGGGGTCTGTACTGTGGTTTCTAGGGTGGGTAACCACTCCCGCATCGCCTCGTAGGTCAACCACCGACCCAGTTCCGACATGGCACTGCGAAACAGTACATAGTGGGTGTCCTGGTCACGAGCCACTGCCAGCCAGTGCTGAATCAAGGGGTCGGGGGGGAACAGTAAACACGCAGTTGCGGAGGCATGGGGCACCGAGAACCATACAGGGTGCAATATATCACATCAAGATTCCATGGCCGCTGCGGTTTATGCAGACAGAATCCGGTTGCGGTTTGTGCAACCGCTGACCCCCCCAAGAGTGGCATCAGACATACTAACCGTAACGAGCATTTTGGTGTTATGCACAAATCTATCCCCCGATTTTCTACGGATGTTTCCCCCCTGTTCCATGCCCTCCTCAGTGGTGCCTTACTGATTGGCTGTGCTTCAACCCCTGTGGGAAAGCAGGCAACCCTGTCAGCACCAGGAGCGGAGGGGCGAAATGCGGCGGTGATGGCAGAAGCCCCCCTGAGTGATGCCGCCGCCCTAGCTCCTCCAGCTCCAACGACTCAAGCGCTGAAACCCAAGGCCCCAACTGGTGAAAACCGCCGAGATCACCCTGGTTGTCTCGTCGATTCAGGACAGTATTCGGGCTGCCACCCAGGTTGTGAAAACCCAACAGGGGGATATTCTGGGGTTGCAAAGCCAAACTCTGCCCAATGATCCCGTGCTACCGACGGTTTCCCTGCAAATTCGCGTTCCTGCGGAACGCCTAGACGCAACCCTCGCCCAGTTAAGTCAATTAGGAACCGTGACCAATCAGCGTCTGACCGCCGAGGATGTCTCCGATCAACTGGTGGATTTTGATGCCCGCCTGCGCAATCTCCGCAAAACCGAGGAGACCCTGCTGCAAATTATGGAACGCTCCGGTTCCGTTGCTGATGTCCTCAAAGTTGCCCAAGAGCTGAGTAATACTCGGCAAGCCATTGAGCAAACCGCTGCCCAGTTGCACCGCCTCAACAGCCAGGTTGCCTACTCCAACATTACGGTGGTGATGGAAGCCTTATTACCCCTGGCTCCCAAACAGCGATCGCTGGCGGTGCAGTTACAGGAAACCTGGGATCGCGCGGTTCAATCCATGGGTAATCTCACCATCGATCTGAGTAAATTAGGGATTTGGTTGATAGCCTATACGCCCTATTGGGTGATCTTGGGTCTTGGGATTGTCTGGGGTCGTAGAACTCTGAGACGCCGCCGCATGGCAACCACCTCACCGCCGATTCCCCCCTGCCCACCAACCAACTAGGGGAGAGTCGTTACACTGGAATACAGCCCAGGCATCGATTGGCGATTCATTCACTGGGGCGCACCCCTGATTGCCGTCCCCCGCGATCGCAACTCCTTCAGGGAGTAGCCTGAGGCTGGAAACCCTGTAATTCTAATCACCCCGACAATGACAGAAAACCCGCTGCTGATTGGTCAAGGACTTCCCCCCTTTGATGCCCTACGTTCTGAAGATGTAGAACCGGGAATAACGACCTTGCTGGCAGAGTTGGAAGCCATCCTCACCCACTTGGAAGCCACTCTCACCCCTACTTGGACTGGACTGGTGGAACCCTTGGATCGGATTCGAGAGCGCCTGACCTGGAGCTGGGGCATGGTTAGTCACTTGATGGGCGTTAAGAACAGCCCGGAACTCCGGACTGCCTTCGAAACCGTTCAACCCCAAGTGGTGCAGTTCTTGAATCGGTTGAGCCAAAGCCAACCCATCTACGAAGCCTTCAAAGCCCTGCGGCACAGTCCTACTTGGGGGAGCCTGGATCAGGCCCAACAGCGAATTGTCACCTCAGCCCTGCAAGATGCTGAATTATCGGGGGTGGGACTCAGCGGCACGTCCAGGGAACGGTTTAATGCCATTGAGCTAGCCCTGGCCGAACTGGCAACGCAATTTTCCAATCATGTCCTGGATGCCACCAAAGCCTTTAGCCTCACCTTGACCGATCCGACGGAGGTGGAGGGTTTGCCCCCTAGTCTCCTAAGCTTGGCAGCCCAGGCAGCTCGTGCCGCTGGTGTAGAAGGAGCGACGGCTGAATCCGGCCCGTGGCGGATTACCCTGGATTTTCCTAGCTTTGGTCCCTTCATGCAGCACAGTACCCGCCGGGAACTGCGGGAAACTCTCTATCGTGCCTTCATTCGACGGGCGGCAGATGGGGAGTTCGATAATCATCTCCTGATTGAGCAAATTTTGCGCTTACGACTGGAAAAGGCCAACTTACTCGGGTTTCAGAGCTTTGCCGAACTGAGTCTGGCGCGGAAAATGGCTCCCGATGTTGATGCCGTTGCAGCCTTGCTGGCAGAGCTACAAGCCACTAGTTTTCCGGCGGCCACCCAGGAATTTATCGACCTACAAAGATTTGCAGCGGCTCAGGGAGCCCCTGAAGCCGCCCATCTCCAGCACTGGGATCTGAGTTTTTGGTCAGAACGACAGCGAGAGGCCCGTTTTGCCTTCAATGCTGAAGAACTGCGACCCTATTTCCCCCTGCCTCAGGTGCTTGATGGGTTATTCCAGTTGGCACAGCGTCTGTTCGGGGTGACGATTACCGCTGCCGATGGTGAGGCTCCCGTTTGGCATGCCGATGTCCGCTATTTCCAAATTGCCACTGAGTTGGGGGAAAAAATTGCTCACTTTTATCTCGACCCCTACAGTCGCCCTGCGGAAAAACGCGGCGGGGCTTGGATGGATGAGTGCCTGGGGCGAGCCAAGATTACCCACAACGGCACCTCCCAAACCCGTCTGCCCGTTGCTTACCTGGTGTGTAACCAAAGTCCCCCCGTGGATGGACAACCCAGCTTGATGACCTTCCGAGATGTCGAAACCCTGTTCCATGAATTTGGCCATGGCCTGCAACACATGCTCACCCAGGTGGACTACAGTGCGGCGGCGGGAATCAATAATGTCGAGTGGGATGCCGTCGAGTTGCCTAGCCAGTTCATGGAAAATTGGTGCTATGACCGGGCGACCCTGCTAAAAATGGGACGACATTACGCAACCGGAGAGCTATTACCAACCCACTATTACGAAAAACTGTTGGCCGCTCGCAACTACATGAGCGGCTCGGCGATGCTGAGACAGCTTTATTTTAGTACCTTAGATCTGGAGCTCCATCACCGCTATCAGCCCGGTGGGTCTGAAACCGTGACAGCAGTGCGCGATCGCGTCGCTCGCACCACCACAATTTTGCCCCCACTACCGGAAGATGCCTTTCTCTGCTCCTTTGGGCATATTTTTGCTGGCGGTTATGCCGCCGGATACTACAGTTACAAATGGGCTGAAGTTTTGAGTGCTGATGCCTTTGCGGCCTTTGAAGAAGTCGGCTTGGACAATGAACCAGCGATCGCCGCCACTGGACGCCGATTTCGAGAAACAGTGCTATCCCTGGGCGGTAGTCGCCATCCCATGGAGGTCTTCAAAGCCTTTCGAGGGCGAGAACCGAGCACAAAAGCGCTACTGCGCCACAGTGGGCTGCTCCAGGTTGCCTAACCAAACACAAGCACTGGACTCGGGAGGTCTACGGCAAGTATTTCTGTACCACCTCCCACCCGGTCAAGGTCACCAGTATCAGTCCGATGGCGAGTATCACATTGGTACTGATGTGGAGGGGACGAGCCCAGGGCGATCGCAAGATCTGGGTGGCGCTGCCCGCAGACAATAATACTAAACTGACCACTCCCAATCCCGCCGCCAAGTGCCAAGAGTGGCCGAGGGTGCCGTAGTGGCCGAGGGTGCCGACAATGCCCACGGTCAATAACAGTAGCACCAGACTGACTAAACCAATGCCTAGACTCCAATGGAGAGGACGCAACCAGTCTGGGCGGAGCCGTTGACTGCGACGGCCATAGAACATCCAAAGACCCGTGGCCGCCAACAAACCGTAGCTGAGGAGCGACAGTCCCATCGACCAGGCAGCGATCTTCCACAACCAAAGAAAAGAAGGCAGATTCAAAGACTTGAAACCAGGAATAACGTTTTCTTCATTATCCTCAGATTCAGCCCCCTGAAGCTGCCCTGCACCTAGGGTAAAGCAGATATGCTCAATTAAACGTTGTGTTTCTTAATGAATTTCTCAGACAGATACAATGCCGCTTGGCAGTGAAAAGTGGGGTTGTTTTTCCTCAATGAAATGATCGCGTTTGTTATCGTTGCAATGGATTAAATTGTTTTGAGCCATGAATTGCGGATAACTGTCCACTCAATCGATAGCGGTTAAAACAGTTGCTGTCTTAGGTTTGAGAGACGGATCATTGGCACCAGGCAGTTGTTCTCCTGCTGGTATGCCATCGAAGGTGGCTTCGGTTTCCAGAGAGGCGTTCAACTCATCGTACATACACAGGCGATCGCAGGGTATCGTATCAGACAAAATAGAGCTTGCCATCATCCCTGAATGGATTTCTAACTGAGCATCAGGGGCTGCTTCAAATACCAGTCGCTGCCCTGGAAACACCACCCGCTCAAAGTACCAGTTGACAACATTGGTAATCCGAACGACTTGAATTTTGTTGGTGGCATTCACATAGCAGCAGAGGAGCTGACCAGCATCACTGGAAGGGAGGGGGTCAAGGACTTGAGCCATAGCGATAGGATCTTGGCTAGCAAAATCAGGAAATTACCCCTGCAAGATAACACTCCCTGATCCCCACCAGCTGTAAACCCGATTACTAACTGAAAATGCTTTTGAAAAAATTATCTCAATTGCCATTGATCCCGCAACCGATCTATGGTCAGGCTCCCCTGACAGGATTTAGTTTGTAGCAAACATTTTTTGGCATCGGGACTGAATTACAGATCAGAAAATATGGGAACTCAAGCGTTGGCTGGATCGACGAAAAATCCCCGGAGTTGATTGCGGATGGGTCATTACCGTTCATTCAGTGGCTGGTAGAGACTTAAAATTCAGGGATTGAAATTGTCGTGATCTCTGAAGGCTGCTGATCACAGCAATTTCCTCGGCATTGTGAGGATAATCTGAGACCGGGGGCAATGGGACAAGCAAAATCGATGCTATCGTAAAGTTATATAACAAGCATCCTCAGCAAACACCTAAATCAGCCGGGGCTTCAATATGGCCGACCCGCGTATTCTTTACATCCGCCTTCCCTGCAACCCCATTTTTCCGATTGGGGTTGTGTACTTGGCCGATCATGTCCATAAGCTCTTCCCCAGCATTGAGCAACGCATCTTTGATTTAGGAACGGTTCCCCCCTTAGATTTTGCGCTGGCTTTGGATGCCTGCATCGATCAGTTTCGCCCCACCCTGTTGGTGTTTTCCTGGCGAGATATTCAAATCTACGCGCCGGTTGGGGGGCGGGGGGGCAATCCCCTGCAATATGCCTTTGAATTTTTCTATGCGCGGAATCCGCTGATCCGATTGCGAGGAGCCCTGGGGGGGGTGCGGGTTACCCAAGCCTATTATGCAGAGCTGTGGCGTAACCTGGGCTTAATTCGCCGGGGGCTGCGACGAGCGGGGCGGTATAGCTCCCAGGTGCGCGCCATCGTCGGGGGCGGTGCCGTTAGTGTCTTCTATGAGCAATTGGGGCAGAAACTCCCGCGGGGAACCATTGTCTCGGTGGGGGAGGGCGAGGCGTTGATCGAGAAGTTGTTGCGCGGAGAGGATTTTCGTGATCAACGCTGCTATGTTGCCGGAGAAGGTAGCCCCCGCGATCGCCTGATTCATGAACCCCCCACCCCGATTGAGAAGACGGCTTGTAATTACGATTACATCCCCCAGATCTGGCCGGAGTTTGAGTATTATTTGCAGGCACAGGATTTTTATGTCGGGGTACAGACCAAGCGGGGTTGTCCCCATAACTGCTGCTACTGCATCTACACCGTGATTGAGGGCAAGCAGGTACGGATTAATCCGGCGGATGAGGTGGTGGCTGAGATGCGCCAGCTCTATGACCGGGGGATTCGTAATTTCTGGTTTACCGATGCCCAATTTATTCCAGCTCGGAAATACATCGATGATGCTGTGGAACTGCTCCAGAAAGTCCTGGCTGCTGGGATGACGGATATCCACTGGGCTGCTTACATTCGAGCCGACAACCTGACGCCCCAGTTGTGCGACCTGATGGTCAAAACCGGGATGAACTATTTTGAGATTGGGATTACCAGTGGGTCTCAGGAACTAGTGCGAAAAATGCGCATGGGTTATAACCTCCGCACCGTACTCGAAAATTGTCGGGACTTAAAAGCGGCTGGATTCAATGATCTGGTGTCGGTGAATTATTCCTTTAATGTCATTGATGAACGTCCGGAAACAATTCGGCAGACGATTGCCTACCATCGAGCCTTAGAAGCGATTTTTGGGGCTGATAAGGTGGAGCCTGCCATTTTCTTTATTGGCCTTCAGCCCCACACTCACCTAGAGGAATATGCTTTTCAGCAGCAAATTTTGCGGCCCGGATATGACCCCATGAGTTTGATGCCTTGGACGGCGAAGAAATTGCTGTGGAACCCGGAACCCATGGGCTCCTTCTTTGGCGAGGTCTGCCTACAAGCTTGGCAACAGAATCCCAATGACTTCGGACGGGAGGTAATGGCTATTTTAGAACAGCGGTGGGGATGTGCTGATTTAGAATCAGCCTTAACGGCGGCAATCCCTTCCTCCCCACCCAAACCACTGGTCACGGCGGCTCGTTAGGTCACTATGTTAATCGGTTCGATTCTACAACAACTCCAGGCAGCTCACCTATGCGGACAGGTGGGCACCCGGCCTCTGAATTTTGGAGTCTACTACAAAAATACCCTGGTGGCTCTCTGCCATGCCTTGGAAGATGCGATTCTAGCGTCAGCAACGGCTCCCCTGGTGATTACGGCCTTTCAGCGGGGAAAGTGGTATTTAGAAGAGGCCGATCGCTATGGGGCGATCGCCGATCACGCCAGTCAGGTGGTGATTTTGGCAACGGCAGAGTCCGGTTTCCAAGACCACCCCACCAGTCAGAGATCGAATGTCGCCCTTGTGAGTCTCGATCCTGCCGACCCCGTGGCTCAGGAGTGGCATTTAATCATTTGCTCACCCAACTACACCGCTATGGTGTTATGCCAGGAAATATCGGTAGCTGATTATGGCGCGGCAGGCTTACCTGCGAATGACTTGGAACGGAAGTTCTATGGGTTTTGGACCTTTGAGCCGAGATTGGTGCAGGAGACCGTCGCCCTGGCGATCGCCCATGTGGGGCCGTATCGCCCTGACTTGCAAACCCAGTTAAACCAACAGTTGCAGGTGATGGCCGCCGCTGAGGCAACTCCTCCAAAAGGTTCCCTGGGGCTGGTGGTTTCCCGTGTGGTCGAATACCTGCAAACCAACCAACAAGCCCTACACCCGGAAACATTGGATCGGAATCTCACCGCCAATGAGCTGCAAGCCCTGCTAAGATTGGCTCAGATTATTGATCAAAGCGATCTGCAAAATCCCAACGCCGCCGCAGAGGTGGCCTCCTTGGCAGAGGCCATGGGGCAACTCCTCGATCTGCCCGCTTGGCAGTTGCACCGCTTACGACTGGCAGGACTCCTCCATCGGCTGGTGTTTCTGGAGCCAGAGAACTTTGGAGCCTCAACAGGCCCATCCCCCCTGGAGACTCCCCTGGTCTGTCCCCTGCATCCCGGTGCCCAAGTCTTACGCACCATGAACCGACTCCGGGCGATCGCCACCATCATCACCCATTTCACTGAACATTGGGATGGTTCGGGTTTACCTGGGGGTTTAGTTGGGGAGGCGATTCCCTTAGAGTCTCGGATTCTGGGCTTGGTCGCTGCCTTTCAGCAACGACTGACCCACCCCTCCCCTGCCCCCGGACACCCCACCGTCCTCACTACCGATCACAATCTGACGCAGGCCTTGCAGAGGTGTCAGGCCGAGCGCGGTGGTCATTGGGAACCCCTCCTGGTTGATACCCTGGAAGTCCTGGTCTATGCCATCAAACAAGGGCTGACCCTGCCCGTGGCGCTACCGAAGATAGCGGCTGGTATGTGGTTACTGGACTCCCGTTCTCAGGAATCGCTCTGGGCCATCCCCCCGGAAACTCAACCGCTGTCGGTGCCCGAAGGAGGGTCGGAATCATGACCATACCGCAACTCTACCCCGGTGCTCAACTCCCCGGTGCCCTCCTCGAAGACGTTGATCTCTCGGGTCAAGATGGGTCAGGTAGTAACTTGGCGGGGGTCAATTTTGAGGGGTAGCAATTCTGGATGGGGCGAAGCTGACCCAGGCACATCTAGAGGGCGCAAATCTCCTCGGGGTGCAGGCCATTGGCGCTGATCTGCGTGCCCATCTCCTGGGAGCTAACTTAATCCAGGCCAACTTAACTGAAGCGGATTTACGGGGTAGCAACTTGCGGGGGGCAAATCTAATGCAGGTGAGGATGCCCCGTTCCACCCTGGCAACCGCCATCTTGAGTGGGGCTAACCTCACGGGGGGCAATTTTCAGGGGGTGGATCTCCGGGGGGCTGATCTGCGAGGGGCGAACTTGCAGGGGGCAGATCTGCGCAGCACCAATCTCAACCAAGCCCTCCTCCAAGGTGCTGATCTGCGGGGAGCCAACTTGGAAGAAGCCGATCTCTGGGGCGCAGACCTCACGGGAGCCAATCTCCAAGGTGCAAACCTGCTGTGTACAGAGTTAGGATCGGCCATTCTCACGGGGTCAGATTGTCGGGGTGCTTGTTTGACCGGAACCGTGCTGGATTGGGGAGCTGTTGACCCTTCCCAATGAAGCCTAGACGACTGGGGCTGGATTGCTACGTCTGAAGCCTTAACGGGTGAGAAGGGAGAGAAGTCCCATATATATCGGGGCGCTGGCTTGTCACCCGCTTACTATTATTGTTCTACAACAGCAGTAAGCGGGTGGCCCGTCAACCTATCTGATGACACGCCCTAGTTAGCTTCCCGGAGAACTTCAGCTAGTAGGGGAGAAAGTTCCTGCTTGAGCAGACCTAGACGGACAAACTCTGCATAGGTATCCGATTCAATCGCTTGAATTTCCTGACTCAGTTTTTCAACGGCAAAAGCCTGTAGTTCCGGCTCTTCGTGGAGCAGCTTCTGACTTTCTGACTGCAAATTGCGGAGTTGCGCCTCCACCAAGTCAATCTGATAGCGATAAAACTCCAGTGAAATGCCAGGTCGCTGTTGCAGGGTTTGTAAGCGCTCCAGAACTCGCCCCAACGCCACCTGTCGAGCGAGAATTTCTAGGAAGTGTTGCCGCAGGGGTTGATCACCCAAGAGATTCAAGCGTTGTAAAAGCCATTTCATGGTCAGCCCCTCCACCAACAGGGTGAATAGAACGACGCCGAATAGGGTGGCAATGATTTCATCTCGCTGGGCGATCGCGACGGGAATACTCAGGGCCAAGGCAATCGTCACCCCACCCCGAAGCCCCCCCCGACCAGACTGCCAACTGGATCTTCCAGTCAATGTCAGACTTCACCAGCCAGTTGCTGATGGCACTGAGACTAAACACCGCCAGCAGTCGCGTCAAGAGCACGGCACCAATGGTGACGGCAATCAGAGGGAAGTTTTCCAACAACACCGAGAAGCGAATCTGATTGCCAATTAATAGAAAGACAATGGAGTTGACAAAAAAGGCGATGAATTCCCAAAACTCAGCGACGATCAAGCGGGTACGGGGACTCATGCCAATGCGAGAGCCAAAGTTCCCCAAAATCACCCCAGCTGTCACCACCCCAATGACGCCAGACCCACCGAGTTCTTCGGTTATCAGGTAAGTGCCATAGGCAGCCACCAAGGTCAGAGATTGCTCCACCAACGGCAGGTCAAATCGCTGGGTAAAGTAGGAAATCCCAAACCCAACCAACACCCCAACCGCAATCCCCAATCCAACAAACACGCCAAACCGGGCAACGGTTTCCTGGAGAGAAAATTCCTGTACCCCCAAGGGAATGCCCACCAGGAGGGTAAAGGCCACCACTGCTACCCCATCATTGAATAAGCTTTCGCCGTCCACCAGGGTTTTCAGTCGCTTCGGTGCTCCCAATTCCTTAAAGAGTGCTACGACCGCAACCGGATCGGTTGCGGCAAGGCAGGCCCCCACGACCAAGGCAATTGGCAGCGCCATCCCCATTCCCCAGTGAAGGGTAAAGGCCACCCCCAAAATGGTAATCACGACCCCAGCCACCGCCAACAGTGAGATCGGAAATAAATCGCGCTTCAAATCCGACCAGTCAAGATTCCAAGCCGCTTCAAACAGTAAGGGCGGCAGGAAAATGGACAAAATCAGCTCGGGGTACAACTCCACCAGATGGATATCCAGTAAAGCTAGACCCAAGCCGACAATCACGAGCAACAAGGTGTAGGGAATTTGGCGAACCCACGAGATCACCTGTGGCAGAGTGGCAACAGTCAGAGAAACTGAAGTCACCAGAAGGAACTGCTCTAATGCTTCCTCAATTGCTGCCCCTTCTGTCATCGTCCGCACACGCTGTTACGACCAGTCATAGTCCAGTTCACCCTTAGCAATTTTATCCAGTACGAAGGTTCGGTAAAGCCCTAACTCATCCACCGAAACCTTGCCATCAGACCGCGCCGCAGTCATAAAGGCAGTAACCTCAGCCTGGGAGATTTTACCATCGGCGATCGCCCACTCAAGCATTGCTTGCAGTTTTTTTAAGTCTTGGAGGGTTTCGGGGGAGGGTTCTTTGGCATGGGGACGGGAAACTTCCATAATAATGCCCTGCTTAACCTCAGTAGCTACAGCCTAGGCTGTAATAAAAGCATCTGTCAATTCCGCCGGAGGGCTAAAAACTTATACCTGCGGTTACCCCATCGGAAAAGCTTGATGGTAGTATCATCGCAAGCACTCTGGGAGGACTTTATATCCTCCCAGACAGGAGCTACTTGAAGACGTTGCCATCCCTCAATTCCGAATCAGTCTCCAGAGTTGCCTAGGAATAGGGGGGGGCATAACTCTTATAGAGTATCTCTGTCAAGTGTTAGCAAATTACACGCTTGAGATCCGTCTATGCGAAGAAATAACGGCTTTCTCTCAGGGAGATTGCTGAGCCTAGCACTGCTGGTTGCTACTCTGGCAACATCCTGCCAGGGTAAACCCCAAACCTCTGCGGCTCCCCCTGCCCTGCCGGTGAAATTACAATTGATTGAGCCGAACCAGGTTGAGGATAGTACTGAATATGTGGGTAGCTTACAAGCTGTCGAGACCGTGGAGCTGAGGCCCGAAATTGAGGGTCGGATTACTGCGGTTGCCGTCAAATATGGGCAATTAGTCAAGCCTGGAGATCTGATCTTCCAACTCCAGCCTGATCAGACCGTACCCCAATTATCCAGTGCGATCGCCAATGCCAATGCCTTCAATGCTAATGTCAAAACGGCTCAGGCTAACCTGCTAGTGGCGCGGGCAAATGTGGTCAAGGCTCAGGCAAATTTGGAGCTGCAGCAGGTCAACTATAGGCGGGTCAAATTGATGGTGGCTGAGGGTGTCCAACCTCAGGTTGATCTAGATGAGCAAACGAAATCTCTGGAAGAGGCGATCGCCACCCTGAAGGCAGATCAGGAGTCCGTCAGAGCAGCTCAATCTGCGGTTGCACAAGCCAAAGCAGATCTTCGCAATGCTCAATCAGCGGTGGTAACTGCGGTCGTACCCGTGCAGTTTAAATCGGTGCGATCGCCCATTGTTGGCATTGTTGGCAACATCAACCTCAAGGTGGGAGACTACGTTAACACCGGACAGTCCCTGACCACGATTACCCAAAATAATCTTCTGGATTTGTTGATATCTATTCCATCCAGTCGCGCTCCTCAAGTCAGGACAGGAATTACGGTTGAGTTACTTGAACCTAAAACCAATGAAGTCCTTTCCACAGGGGAAATTTTCTTTATTTCACCTCAAGTCAACTCGGGGGCTCAGTCCATTACCACCCGTGCGCGCTTTCCCAACCCCACCGGAAAACTCCGAAACGGTCAGTATGTCAAGGCCAGGGTGATTTGGAGCCGAAAACCTGGTGTTTTGATCCCCGCGACTGCAATTTCTCAGATCGCCGGCGAGAACTTTGTCTTTATTGCTCAGAACGGATCCTGTAAAAAGGGAGATCCACCAACAGAGGCGACTAAGATTGTCTGCCAACGACTCGTGCAATTAGGTACGGTTCAAGGGCAGAGCTATCAGGTATTAGAGGGGCTGAAAGCTGGGGATACTATCGCTGTGTCAGGTATTCTCAATTTAAGAAATGGCGTTGCAATCAAACCAGAGTCGTAGGAGTATCCCTGAATGGTGATGTTATCTATTGCCACCAATTTCATCAAGCGCCCGGTTCTGGCAACAGTTTGTACCTTGTTGATCCTGCTAGCTGGATCGGTATGTATACCCCTATTGCCAATTAGCTACTTGCCCCCCCTGACTCCGGTGACTGTCCAGGTGTCTGCCACATTAACAGGGGGAGATGCCTTAACCGTCGAAAATACTGTCACTACTCCCTTGGAGCGGCAGATCAATGGAGCTACCAACATGGAGTATATGACCTCCAGTAGCACCGCCACTGGCCAGTCCTTAATTACTGCCTATTTCAGCCCCAATCAAGATCAGAGCTTAGCTCAAGTGGATGTGCAAAACCGGGTGGGTATTGCCTCCCCCTTGCTTCCCACCCAAGTCCAACAACAGGGTGTGAGTATCCAGAAAACCTCGCCTGCCATTCTCTTGGCCGTTGGCATCTATTCCCCCGACGATTCCCTAAGCCCCAAATTTATCAGTAACTACGTTGACCTCTACATCAACGACGAAATTAACCGCATTCCCGGAATAGCTTTGGTTACTTACAGTGGCCAACTTCTCTATGCAATGCGGATCTGGCTAGATCCCAATGCCCTTGCGGGGGTTGAGTTAACAGCTCAGGATGTGATCACTAAAGTCCAACAACAAAACCCTTTGGTAGGGTTAGGTGGCTTAGGTCAACCGCCGACTCCTGATAGCCAGACCTTCCTGTTCACGATCCCATCTAACACCCAATTAACTGATGTTAAAGATTTTGAAAACCTCGTCCTCAAAGTAAAACCCAATGGAGACCTTGTAAAGCTTAAGGATGTTGGTCGAGCCGAACTTGGAGCGCAGAACTATACAAGTGGTGCTTATATTAATGGCCACGCAGGTGAGACAATGCTGATTTTCCAAGCAGCTACAGCGAATGCCTTAGATGTAGCCAATGCTGTCAAGGAGAAGTTGGCAGAATTGCAGCAGAACTTTCCTCCTGGACTCGTAGCTGAACCGGTTTTTGATACTACCTTATTTGTCAATGCTTCCACCAAGGATGTGTTAGTGACCTTGGCTGAGGCAATTGGGTTGGTTGTATTAGTGATCTTTGTATTTTTACAGGACTGGCGAGCTTTGGTAGTCCCGGTGATTGCAATACCAGTGTCCTTGATTGGAGCCCTAGCGATCGCCTTTGTGTTTGGGTTTTCTCTAAATACTCTGACCATGCTGGGTTTGGTTCTAGCCACAGGGCTTGTTGTTGACGATGGGATCGTCGTAGTTGAGGCTATCGCTGAAAAGGTGGAAAACGGCATCCCCCCTCGCCAAGCAGCTATTGAAGCCATGAATGAGCTAACTGGGGCGGTGATCAGTACCTCTTTGGTTCTGATGGCCGTGTTCGTGCCCGTTGCATTTTTCCCCGGTACCACCGGGCGAATTTATCAACAATTTGCTCTCACTATTGCCTTTTCCATTGCTGTCTCCACCTTTAATGCCCTAAGTTTTAGCCCTAGTATCGGTGGTATTTTACTTCGGCGAAGAGAACATGAAATGGGGGGACCCCTGGGCTGGTTCTTTAGGGGTTTTAACCAAGGATTTGATTGGTTCAAAGATCACTACATTTCCTTAGTTGAATTTCTGATTCGGATTCGCTATCTAGTACTTGTTTTTTTTGGGATCGGTTTAGCTGCAACCTTTTTTCTTTTTAAGACACTCCCAGGTGGATTTGTTCCTCAGGAAGATCAAGGGGTGTTTTTGGGGATCATTAATGCTCCTCCCGGTGTTTCCCTAACCTACACGAATAAAGTAGCGGATCAGATTTGGGAGAAATTGAAGAACTATGAGGAAATAGAATATGTGACGGTTCTACCCGGCAATAGCAACCAAGGGAGTATCCCCAACGTTGGCACCATGTATGCCTCCTTAAAACCCTGGGAAGAGCGCACAAAACCAGACCAGCAAATCGATGGTTTGCTGCGTCGGGTGAATCAAGACTTTGCCTCTATCACTGATGCTCGGGTGGTTGCAGTGAATTTGCCGGCCATTTTAGGTTTGGGAAACTATGGCGGAAATGAGTTTCAGTTTCAAGATCGCACAGGTGGCAAATTGACCTTCGATCAATTTTTGGAAAATGCCGCCTCTATTATTGCTACAGCTAATAAGGAGCCCATTTTTAATATCAGAGGTAGGGGTACTGTATTTTCACCCACTCCACCTAGCGCTCCTCAAATAGAAATTGATATTGATCGCGATCGCCTTGAGGCTCTTAATGTCAATTTTAACGATGCTGTGACCACCCTGGGAACCTATTTGGGTTCTAACTTTGTCAGTCAGTTCTCCTATGGCCCCCGGTATTATCAGATTTATGTCCAGGCGGATGCTCAGTTTCGGGATTCTCCAGAGGATATTGGGCAAATCTATGTCCGTTCCCAAGATAACCAGATGGTGGCATTGTCGGAATTGGTAACCATAAAGAGAACCAGTGGTCCCCAGGTGATTAACCATTTCAATATTTACCGTTCCGCTGATATTGTTAGCACTCCGGCACCGGGCTTCAGTTCTGGGCAAGGCATTCAGGCAATGCTAGAGGCCAATAAGGAAGCTGCTATTCCTGGGACTGGTTATGAGTGGTTTGGGCCTGCTAGAGAGGAACTCACAGCGGGTGGATTGGGCCCAATTATCTTTGGCTTAGGGCTGATAGTTGTCTTTCTTGTTTTGTCAGCTCAGTACGAAAGTTATGTTGATCCAGCCATAATTATGCTTACAGTGCCGTTGGCAATGCTTGGGGCATTGGGGTTCACTATGGCTAGAGGGCTAGTAAACAATGTTTACTGCCAAATTGCGCTGATCATGCTGATTGGTTTAGCGAGTAAGAACGCAATTTTGATTGTGGAGTTGGCTAACCAATCCCTGTCTCGGGGAATGAATTATACCCAAGCAGTGGTTCATGCCTGTCGTGAAAGAGTACGCCCGATTTTAATGACAGCCTTGTCTGGGTTGGCAGGTTTCTTTCCGCTGCTAGTGGCCTCAGGAGCAGGGGCAAATTCCAGATGGTCAGTAGGCTATGCTGTATTTGGTGGGTTGTTCGTTGCAACATTCTTGAGCTTGCTACTGGTACCCGTTTTGTATGTGGTGATCAAGAACCTTGCAGAGCAGTTATTTTCTGGCCCCCCTTCTCAACCACCCAGCTTGCCCCCATCCCCTGAGGCTCCTCCTTCTTAACTAGAAGTTCTGATGGGGTCTAGTAATCACCACCTAGATTTCAACGTGATACCTTGAGCTCAAGAGTTGGAACCATTGTTACCCAATGAATCGAAATATTACGGGAGTTGAAATTTACTCTGATCCCAGCATGACCCTTGAGAAGATGGGGATGTGAGCCTTTAAAGGGGGCACGGTAATGAACTATAAATGTGTGGCCTGTTCAGCTTTGATTGTTGCAGCTGCGGGGGCGTTAATTGGTCTGGCGATCGCCGAAATTGCCAGCCCGCCTTTTCACAGTCGATTCTACCGGGATCTGCGCCATCGATATTTCTTGATTGGTGCGGGGGCAGGATTACTGTTTGGTGCGGGGCAGGAGTCAGTGCGACAACTGAAGAAACAGCAAGATCAAGAAGAAGCAGCGGAGCGTCTCCGTCAAGATTTGGTGGTTGCTCCCTCTGAACCCCTGACGAAGGCTTCCTTACCCTCTCCAGAGATCGAGGGCAAAGCTGATTCGGCAAGTTGACACGCAGGATCTGGTTTAACATAAAGCCTGAAGTTCTATTGCCGCGCCTGTGACGATGAAAGTCTGGCAATTCCCGATCCATCGGTGGGTGAATCAGATCGCCCTCGATCGCCTAGAAGATGCCTATCAAGGTGCCTTGGTGATCAAAGAAATTGAGGACAAACACTTTGAGGGCGATCGCATCGGTTTGCGGCCAGGGAAGGGCAAAACAGTTTGTGACTACTTTCGTACCCAACTGGAGCGAGAACTTGCCAGAATTCGCCTAAGTCTGACTCAATTTAGGCTGAGTGGTTTTTTCATATCCCGGCCTGCGGGAGAGCTAGGGGTGGCCGCGAGTGATGGGGAGGGAAATGGTGCAGCGCTTGCCTCTACAACCGATCCAGAAACGCTGATTCTGGAAAAACTGACCTTCATTGAGACAGTAGTCTCAAAGTATCGGCAGTCTCAACTGGGAACGAACGCTTCACATAAGCTCTCTACCCCTCCTGATTTCGAGAGCCTAGAGGCGATCACCCCTGAGGTGCTGACACCGATCTCCGCATCCACCGAGGCAACCAACTTCGAACCCGAAAACAAGGCATCGACCCCAAGTATGGTGCCCTTAGAATCAGTCTTGAAACGCATCCACCCCGAACGACCCAATTCATTTTTGGAACGGATGGCTCAGATTGGCAAACAACTCAGCCCTGAGTATGAGCAGGAGGTGATTCGGGAATTACGAGCCCAACGTCAGCAAAACAGAACAGCAATCCGCTGGTTACTATTGCTCCTCATCCTTCCCCTACTGGTGCAGGTCCTCACCCACAACTTAATTTTTGAGCCCCTCTTGAATGCCTATGGCAAGCAGAACTATGCCCAAATTGAGCTGAATGAAGAGATTGTTGAAGAATCTTTGGCAGAGTTTACCCGGCTCAAAGAGACCTTAGAAGTCAAGGAACTACTGGGATTGATTCCCCCTCAGAGCCAATCAGAGCAAGCAGATCACCTCACAGAAGCTGCTAGGGAAATCATGACCAAGGCGCTTTATCGTTCTCTAGATGGCTGGAAAAATCTTCTGTCAGATGGGGTATCGTTGATGGCATTTGCCGGCCTGGTCTATCTGGGGCGCGATAAACTCATGGGCCTCAGACGCTTTTCGAATCAAACCTTCTTGAGTTTGAGTGATCCCGCGAAAGTTTTTTTGTTCATTCTCGTCACTGACATGTTTGTCGGCTTTCACTCGGCGGAGGGGTGGGAAGTCATCTTAGAGGGGACGTTGCGTCATTTCGGTTTGCCGGAAAGCAAGGGATTTATTTACCTTTTCATTGCTACGATTCCGGTGATTATGGATTCCTGTATTAAGTTCTGGATCTTTAATTACCTGACGCGGTTCTCCCCCTCAACCTCCGCTATCTATGAACGGATGAATACATGAAGCTACTCCAGCTGGCAGAGAACAAGTACAATCAGCTGCTATTAACTCTGATTGCCACCTTCTTAGCGGCTCCCTTTTTCACCAATAACCTGATAACTAGCTTGCTATTTCCACTGACTTTATCGGTGGTACTGGTTTTGATTGTCAACCGGATTAAACCAAATCAAGCGGTGTTCAGGCTCTACTTAGTGTTGGCGGGGTTGTCTTTTCTTTTGCAACTCCTGGGGAAGCTGGGACTGATTGGATTCAACCTCAGTAATTCTGGGGTGGTGATCAGCAGTCTCATCTTTCTGTTTCTTCTGGGCATTCCCGTGCGGTTAATTACGCAGGAAATCTTTAATACCCCCAAGGTGGGAGCCGACACCCTCAAAGGTGGAGTCTGTGTTTATATCCTCATTGGGCTCTTTTGGGGAGAGTTATATTTTACGGTTTATTATCTGCATCCTGATGGTTTTAGAGGCGTCTCTGCCTTCCAGAGCTTGTCAGATTTGTTCTACTTTAGTTTCACCACGTTGACTACAGTGGGCTATGGTGACATTACCCCAGCGATCCCAATTACAAGAATCCTGTCGAATCTAGAGGGGATCACTGGATTGATGTATCCAACCATTTTTATCTCTCGACTGGTGAGTTTGTACAGTAGTGAACGGGATACTCCCCCTTAAAGAGGTAGATCCAAAGTTTCCAGAAGCAGACTGGTAAGGTTATTGAAAACGTCGAGATTGTCGCGCCTCTCACGAGCTGTATCTACCAAGTTTGTGCAGCCAGTCGCTGGCACAAACTGGCATCAATATCCGCCAGACAGGGACAGCCACTTAAGGCCATGGCGAGGTCTAGTTCTTGCCGTAATAGCCCCAGAACCCGTTCTACGCCCGCAGATCCACCCACCGCCAGCCCCCAAAGTATAGGTCGCCCCAGCAAAATCGCCTGAGCTCCTAAGGCCAACGCTTTCAGGACATCGGTACCCCGACGAATTCCCCCATCCATCAGGACTTCAACCTCCCCATGAACGGCTGCAACAACCTGCACCAAGGCATCTAGGGTGGCGATCGCAAACAAGATGAAAAACGTCGCTATCGCTTTGAGTTTCAGATGCAAACCTTTGTCTATACAACCGAGTAGCTACTCTAATCGCAGATCTAAAAAGGGTTTCAAGCTTTTATACTCAGCTTTTGTCAGTCAACGAGACCCTATGCTCTGGGAAATGCCCTCCAGGGAATAGATCGTCTTGGAAATTAGTTAAAGCCTTACCCTGAGAGGGTTACAATAAAAAGGCCGAGCCAATCCAGTTTTATTCTTCCAGGCAGTCTACTATAGATAAGCTAGGCCGAATCCCTTCGACCTCATCCTTGATAGCTGCTGAATCATAGGTTTTCCTTCTTGCCATGCTGAAGACTCTGCTGGGTGATCCCAATGCCCGCAAACTCAAGAAATATCAGCCCTATGTGGTTGACATCAATCTCCTGGAAGACGAGATCCAGAAACTATCGGAACAGGAACTGATCGGCAAGACTGCGGAATTTAAGCAGCGTCTTGAGAAAGGAGAGTCTCTGGATGACCTCTTGCCAGAGGCCTTCGCCGTGGTTCGAGAAGCAGGGCAACGGGTATTGGGGATGCGGCACTTTGATGTGCAGTTGTTGGGGGGCATGGTGCTCCATGATGGGCAGATTGCTGAGATGAAAACTGGGGAAGGCAAAACCCTGGTGGCTACCCTACCTGCCTACTTGAATGCCCTATCCGGCAAAGGGGTTCACATTGTTACCGTCAATGACTACCTGGCTCGTCGGGATGCAGAGTGGATGGGACAGGTGCATCGCTATCTCGGACTCAGTGTGGGGCTGATTCAGCAGGGCATGGGGGCCATGGAACGGGAGCGAAATTATGCCTGTGACATTACCTACGCCACGAATAGTGAGTTGGGCTTCGACTATCTGCGGGATAATATGGCAACAGCCATGCCAGATGTCGTACAGCGGCCCTTCAATTTTTGCATTATTGATGAAGTTGATTCGGTGCTGATTGATGAAGCCCGGACACCGCTGATCATTTCCGGTCAGCTAGAGCGCCCCACGGAAAAATATTTGCGCGCCTCAGAAGTCGCCTTTTTGCTGAAGCAGGAAGAGCACTATGAGGTTGATGAAAAAGCGCGTAATGTATTACTCACCGATGAAGGCTTTGAGGCCGCCGAGCAATCCTTGGGGGTACAAGACCTGTTTGACCCTAAAGATCCGTGGGCACACTACATCTTTAACGCTATTAAAGCCAAGGAACTGTTCATTAAAGATGTGAACTACATCATCCGCAACAACGAGATTGTGATTGTGGATGAATTTACAGGACGAGTGATGCCAGGGCGGCGTTGGAGTGATGGCTTACACCAAGCAATTGAGGCCAAGGAACGGGTCGATATCCAGAATGAGACCCAAACCCTGGCAACGATTACCTATCAAAATTTCTTTCTGCTTTACCCCAAGCTGGGGGGAATGACGGGAACTGCTAAAACAGAAGAAGCAGAATTTGAAAAAATCTACAAACTAGAAGTTACTATTATCCCCACCAATCGAACCACCAAGCGCCGGGATCTCTCGGATGTGGTCTATAAAACGGAGGAGGCGAAGTGGCGGGCTGTGGCTCAAGAGTGTTCTGAAATGCACGAACTGGGTCGTCCGGTGCTGGTGGGAACCACCAGTGTCGAGAAATCGGAGGTACTGTCCCGTTTGTTAGCCGAATTGGATGTACCCCATAATTTGCTCAATGCCAAGCCTGAAAATGTGGAGCGGGAGTCGGAAATTATTGCCCAGGCCGGACGCAAGGGAGCCGTTACCATTGCCACCAACATGGCCGGTCGGGGAACGGACATTATTCTCGGGGGCAACGCCGACTACATGGCACGGCTGAAAGTTCGGGAGTATTTCATGCCGCGGATTGTGCAACCCGAGGCAGAAGAGGGCTTCTCAGTCCTGAAAGTGCCAGGTATGGGAGGCTCCCAAGGGGGACAGGGCTTTGCCACCGATCAAAAAGTCAAGACCTGGAAGGCCTCACCGCAGATTTTTCCCACAGCGCTGGTTCCGGACACTGAGAAGCTGCTGAAGGCGGCGGTAGATTTTGCTGTGAAGCAGTATGGCGAGCGATCGCTCCCGGAACTGGAAGCGGAGGATCGGGTGGCGGTGGCAGCAGAGAAAGCACCGACGACAGACCCGGTGATTGAAAAACTCAGAGAGGTTTATAAGTGTATCCACCAGGAATATGAAACCTTTACCAGTCAAGAACATAGAGATGTTGTACAGCTGGGGGGACTGCATGTAATTGGAACTGAACGCCATGAGTCCCGTCGCATTGACAACCAACTGCGAGGTCGTTCGGGGCGGCAGGGTGACCCTGGTACCACGAAGTTCTTCCTAAGTTTGCAGGATAACCTGCTGCGAATCTTTGGGGGCGATCGCGTTGCGGGTTTGATGAGTGCCTTCCGCGTCGAAGAGGATATGCCCATTGAGTCAGGTATGCTTACCCGTTCCCTTGAGGGAGCCCAGAAAAAAGTCGAAACTTACTACTACGACATCCGTAAACAGGTGTTTGAGTACGACGAGGTGATGAACAACCAACGTCGTGCTATCTACGCAGAACGGCGGCGCGTATTAGAAGGTCAAGACCTGAAGGAACAGGTGATCAAATATGCCGAGCTAACCATGGATGACATTGTGGAGGCCTATGTAAATCCCGATCTCCCCCCCGAAGAATGGGATCTGGGAAACATGGTAAATAAGGTCAAGGAGTTTGTCTATCTCCTTCAGGATCTGGAACCGGATCAAATGGAAGATTTGAACATGAGTGAGCTTAAAATCTTCCTCCATGAGCAGGTGCGGATTGCCTATGACCTGAAGGAGGCGCAAGTCGATCAAATCCAGGCCGGACTAATGCGGCAGGCAGAACGCTTTTTTATCCTGCAACAGATCGACACCCTCTGGCGGGAACACCTGCAACAAATGGATGCCCTGCGGGATGCCGTGGGTCTGCGAGGTTACGGTCAAAAAGACCCGCTGATTGAGTACAAGAGTGAGGGCTATGAACTGTTCTTGCAGATGATGACGGATATTCGCCGGAATGTCGTCTATTCCCTGTTCCAGTTTGAACCTCAGGTGCAGCAACCCGTCTAGTAATCGTGAACCCCTAACGACTAGCTGGGGGACGACTGCCTAGGGATGCCACTGCACGGTTGAGGGTCTGTTGCAGTGCCTCCATTCTCAGGGGTTTACTGAGATAGTCATCCATCCCCGCAGCAAAACAGCGATCGCGGTCTTCCTGCATCGCATTAGCGGTCAAGGCAATAATCAAAGGGCACTGCCCAGGGTTCTGCTGCTGTCGGATTTGACGCGTCGCTTCTAGACCATCCATTTCTGGCATTTGTACATCCATCAAAATGATGTCGTAGGGAGATGCCGCCAAGGCCGAGAGTACTTCGAGTCCATTTTTTGCCAGATCTGCGGTATAATCCAATTTCTCTAACATTCGTAGCCCCAGTTTTTGATTTACGGGATTATCCTCGGCGAGCAGCAGTCGCAAGCTGGATGCAGCAGTCCCCGTTGGGGAGGTGACGGCAGGCAGACCTTGGGGGAAGACATCTAGAGCCGTTTCAGCAGGGGGCTGGATCAGTACCGGAATCTCAAAGGAGAAGGTGGTCCCGACCCCGAGGACACTACGAACTTGAATCTTGCCCCCCATCAACTGGACAAATTTTTGACTAATGGCCAGCCCCAACCCGGTGCCTTCTTGGGATTGGCGGCCCGCATCTGCCTGGACAAAGGGGGCGAAAATCGTTGATAAATCCTGGAGGCTAATCCCCATTCCAGAGTCTGTGATCTCAAAGCTAATCAGGGGGTGAGGGGGAGACTTCCCAGGGTGGACAGTGCAATCCACTGTTAGGGTCACTGCCCCTGTGGTGGTAAATTTAATCGCATTGCCCAACAGATTAATCAACACCTGACGTAATTTCACCTCATCCGTATGAATTAACTGGGGGACTGTGGGCGATCGCTGGACGCAGAGGGATAAACCCTTAGCCTCTGCCTTGAGCTGCAACATATTCTGCAAACTGGTGAGCAAGTGGTGCAAATCAAAGGTCGTTGAATTTAACGTAATTTGCCCTGACTCAATTTTGGACATTTCCAGGACATCGTTAATTAAGGCCAGCAAATGCTCCCCACTGCGAGTAATGATGGTGAGATGCTCCTGCTGCTCCGGGGTCAGAATGGCTTCGCATTGCATCAACTGGGCAAACCCCAGTACGGCGTTCAGGGGGGTGCGCAGTTCATGGCTCATCCGCGCTAGAAATTCACTTTTGGCATGGTTGGCAGCTTCTGCAGCTTCTTTGGCCTCTTGGAGCGCAACAGTGGCTAATTGTCGTTCGGCTTCCACACGCTGGCGCTCGGCCTCAGAGTACTTTGCGTCGCTGATGTCCTGAAGTTGGGCGATAAAGTACAACGGTTGTTGTTGGGAATTACGAATCAGAGAGACACTGAGATGCACCCAAACCGTCTGCCCCGACTTGTGGAGATAGCGTTGCTCGATATGAAAGTAGTGAATCGCCCCCGCTAAAAGTTGCTGCTGCGGGATCGTCGCGAATTCTCGATCCCCTGGATGGGTAATGTCCTGGAAGTGCAGATTCAACAGTTCTGAAGCCGAATAGCCGACAATCTGACAGACCGAGGCATTAACCCGCAAAATTTTCCCGTCAATGGAAACCAGACACATGCCAATCGCCGCTGTCTCAAAGGCGCTTCTAAACTGATTTTCACTTTGGCGGAGCGCCTCTGTCCGGTGGGCGATTTGGTTCGCCAGGGTGCGATTATAGTCTTCTAGCAGCCGTTGGGTCTGTTTGCGTTCACGAATATCTTGAAACACCACCACCGCATAGATAATTTCTCCGGTGGCATCACGAATGGGAGTTGCCCGCAGTTCAAAGGGAATCACCCGGCCATCATGGCGAAATTCAATGTCCTCAATGATGACGTTTTCACCCCGGAGTGCCCGCAGTGCTGGCAGGTCTTCTAAGGGATAGAGCTGATCGGTACCGATGCGATAGAGGTGGTAGGTATCAGCCAAGTCTGCACCGATCGTCTCAGGAATCACCGATAAGCCCAACAAGTGAGCGGCGGTTTGATTGCAATAGGTCACTTGACCCTCAGTACCATGAACCACAACCCCTATGGGCAATGCTTCTAAAAATTGAGTGAGCCGGTGTTCGCTCTGGGAGAGGGCGCGGTTCAGCAAGGTCATCTGGGAAAACGAGGCTTGCAGTTGGGCCGCCATCTCTTGAAACGATTGGGCTAGCTCCCCCACGGCATCGACTCGCTCCAAGGGTTGGGGATGATGCCATTCCCTTCGGGCAATTTTTTTGGCCGTGGCATTCAGTTGTAAAATCGGCTGGGTAATCCACCGGGCTGTTATCATCCCCCCTGCGATCGCGACCATGAAGGCAATCCCGCACAACACGATCGTGACTTGGGTGTTGGCATAGATATGTCCCATGAAGTCAGACTCTGGAACCACCACCACAATCAGCCAGTCCAGTCCCTGCTGATCCTGCCACGGGGTCACTTGCACAAACTGCCGCCCCCCGGCAAAACGAGGGGTCAGCTGCTGGGACTGCTGAATGGCACCGAGACCGCCAAACTGCTGCACCAAGTATCGAGCCGTGGCTTGGGTCAGGGGATCGGCGCTATCGATGGCTAAGAGTCGGTGGGCTTCTCCGTGGTCAACACTAAAGACTGGGTGCCCACTGGAACCAGCAACCAGGAAACCGTTCCGCTCCACTATAAAGGTGCGACCATGGGAACTGATCTGCAAGCTCCGCAGCATTTCACCGATCTTGGGTAAGAGTAGATCCACGCCAATCACACCCACCAACTGCCCCGTTTTGCCATAGACAGGGTAGCTGGATGAAATGGAGAGCACTTCGGGTTTATCCTGCCACTGGTAAATCTGACTCCAGACGGGGTGACCCGCAGCGACGGCTGCCGTGTACCAGCCTTCCTGGCGGATATCACCGGTGTGATCATCAACCTGAATCAGGTGGGTTCTTCGCCCCTGAGCATCGGTGGTGTAATAGTAAGCCTTAGCCGTTCCTTGCTTCAGCGTGGTCTCAATCCGCTGCAACGTTCCATCCTCTAGGCGTTCCACGCCCGAAAACTCTTTTTGTTGATTTCCAAAGTTGATATAGCCGACATTGAAAATTTGCATCTGCTTCCAGAAGAAGCGTCCCATGGTTTCAAAGTCTTGGAGGTTTAACATCCCCAGTTCAATGGCCTCAAGATTGAGTTGATTAATTTGATGGGGGATGGCCAGGTAGTGATTGAGTTCTTGGTTCACCCGTTCTCCAACGGCAGTACTCAACTGGGTCGCCATTTCATTCACCACCTGTTGCCCATTTTTAAAGGACAGGTACCCCACCAAGCCAACTGCGGCGACAATTTGCAGTACAAAGGGGACGATCAGCACCGCTTGTAGGGGGAACTTGCCAGCAAACCTGGCAATGGAGCGTTGAAAACCGACCATGGACAAAACCTATGGAGCGTTAAACCGAGGGTTACTCAAAAACTCTCTTTGGATCGATGCTACGGCAAGATAGGTCATTTAGGGTTGGCCGAAGAATATTGCCTGATGACCCACATCAGCCTTGAGGCAAGCCTTTAAGGGGCGGATCGGCTCTCGAATTGGTATCCTTGATTTCCTGCAACGTGTTGAATTGCTCAAAAGATTACTCTTAGAGGCATCGGTGGGAAAATCCAATGGGTTTTTAGGGATTTTCCCAGGGATCTATTCATCGACGCGATCGCTCTGATGCTGATCCCAGGGGGTACAATTCAGGAATCCTGAATGTATATGACGACTTCGGTTTCTACACCAGTTTTTGTCGTCAAAAAACTGAGGTTTGCTGGGGAATCAAAGACCAATATGAATGCAGATTAATGCCAAGACTATACAAGTTTTTAAGCATTTTTCAAGAAAATATAATAATTTATTTCTGTTGATTTGACTTGATATTTTCTGCCCCTACTTCAGCCTATGGACACCCAAACCCTGAGCTTTCTTCTGGAGTATTCTCCGACGCCGATTTACCAACGGATTATTCATTGCTATGAGGTGACACTCCGGGAATTAGGATATGGGGTGGTGACGCTGAATCCCGGCGATTATCCCCACCTTCAGGATTATCTGCACGCCATTGCGCACAGTGGAGTAGACGGTTGCTGGATTACCAATTCAGAGGCAAGGTTAGCCTCCTATGTACCGGAGCAGAATCGGTTTTTGTATGAGCTGATTGATCTGCCTCTCATCTTTATTCACCATGACAATCTTTTCGGCAGCTTTAGTGTCTATCGCAATGAAGATCAACGCCTGCCAGCCTTTTATCGCACCCGACAGCGAAGCTGCCACTTTTGCGTCGAAGCATTTAATCTTCAAGACCTGAAAACCTTAGGGATTCGCCAGAGCTATCCCATCCGTCATGCCTCGGAATTCACCTACACGCCACCGGATGCAACTGAGCGCTATCCCCTGTCCTTTGTGGGACATGTGCTGCCGGAGATTGACCCGGAGTATTTCCAACTCCCCGCAGCAACACAACTCCAAGCGGACTTGCAAAAACGCCTCTCCAACTTCGCTACGGAACTCCAATCCTCTGCGATCGCCTATGCTCAACAATCCTGTGAGCAGGCTGAAAACGTCTTTGAGTGGTTAACTGCCAAGTACTACTACATCTTCTTACTAAATCTCCATTCCAATGCCTTCCGGGGAGCTTTGATCCAACGTCTGTGTGCTCCTGAGATCCATATTTTTGGGGGCGACCCTGCTGCTCTCGTTGGCTTAAGCCGCGATCGCCGCCTCTCCTGCCCTGGGGTACGCTATCATCCAGCAACCTGTGATCCTGCGGTCACACAGCAGATCTATGCCAATTCGACAATTAACCTCAACATCACCTCCCTCCAGTTTGATCAGGCCGTGAATAATCGCATCCTTGATGTTGCAGCAGTGGGTGGTTTTGTGCTCACGGATTGGAAATCGGATCTAGAGGAAATGACATCGGTTCATGCCGAAATTTCCTACCGCACGATTGATGAACTCGAAGCTAAAATTGCCTACTACTCCGCCCATGAGGCAGAACGGGCAGAAATTGCTCAGCTGTTTCATAGGGAAGTCAGTCAGCGCTATTCCTACCAAGCAACGGTGATCCAGATACTCTCCCATTTCTTAACCATGCATACCCGTGAACCTAGCCCCTATCGGATCGATTTAGGATGTGGTCCCTTCAAGTCAGCAGGATTTATCGGGGTGGACATTGCTGCTGTCCCTGGCGTTGATGTTGTCGCGGATTTGACCCAGGCGTTTCCTTTTGCCGACAGCAGCATTGATGAAGTCAGAGCCCATGATGTCATTGAACACTTGCCTGACAGTATTCACACCATGAATGAAATTTGGCGAATTTGTAAGCCGGGGGCTACCGTTGATATTCGAGTTCCCTCAACCGAAGGTCGGGGAGCTTTTCAAGATCCGACCCATATTAGCTTTTGGAATCTCGACACCTTTCGGTATTACTGCATCGAGTTCCCAGAGCAGCTAGCACAGGGGCAACACTACGGCTTTCAGGGCGCATTTCAGATTCAAACCTTAACCCAGGAAACATCACCGGGACAGGTGATTCATGTGCTCGCGAAGCTGACCGCTATGAAGCCTTAAGCCAGACAACTATTACACTTTGGCAACAATGACCTCACAGGGTTGATCCTGGTACTTCCCAGAGCGAGCAGCATAGGTGGTCTGACAGGGTTCGCCTTCAAAAAACAACAGCTGGCAGACCCCTTCCCCTGGATAAATCCGACAGTCAGCACTGGAGGCATTGGAAAACTCCAGGGTTAAATGCCCCCGCCACCCCGCTTCAGCAGGGGTAAGATTGGCAATCAGACCCACTCTGGCATAGGTACTCTTGCCAATACAAAGCACCGAAATATTATCGGGAACCTCTAGGCGCTCTAAGGCCACACCAAGACCATAGCTGTGTGCCGGAATAATAAAGTAATCGCCATCCTCATCGGTATGCAAAGGGACAGATTCTAAGTTATGGGGGTTGAAGCGTTTGGGATTCACAACCGTACCGGGAATATGACGAAACACCTTAAACTCGGCAGGTGCTAGACGTAGATCATATCCGTAGGATGAGAGTCCATAACTAATGATCTTGCGGAATTCACCCGTGAGTGCTCCTTCCACTTCCCTGACGAGGTGGGGAACAAAGGGGCTGATCATGCCTTTTGTGGCCTGCTCAATAATCCAGCGATCGTTTTTTAGCATCGGATTGGGCTTAATCAATTAATAATAGAGGGCTTACAGGCGTCTTAATTTTATCAACAAAGCATTTTAGATTTTTATTTCCTGATTTTTATTGCCAAAGGTAAAGTGTAAAGATTAATAGATCATCTGAGAGAAAGTTTGATGGCTCCCAGTATGATGAGATTATCAAAGAATAAAATCAAGTTTTGGGTAGACACAAAAAGCAACTTCAGTTTATTCATCCCTCTAGAGCTTAAGGTGACCCCAGTAACAAAGGCCTAAGGATGGTAAGTGCAGGCAGCTTTAGGTTTTGATTGCCCACTAGGTAAAGTGTTTCAGCTTTAAAACAATTCTAATCCCTGAGGTGAGCATCATGAATATTTCTAGAATGCTTGACACAACCTTGCAGTATCTCTCAGGAGCCATGGCTCGGATATTTGGGCCAACGGACGATAACTACCCTGCCACGGGGGTGCAGCCCTTTGAAGATAAGCTCCGGAAGCGTTCTCGTCGTCGGGATTAGTCCACTGGGGTGACTTGTTTGAATAAAATCAGGGTGGAGATACAGAGATGATTACTCTGTATCTCCACCCTTTTGTTTAGGCTCATTAAATCAGCGATCGCAGGATTTCTGGGAGCACCATCAAGGGGACGTATTATACGGTGATGAGGTTGTAGCCAGAATCCCATGAAATCTCGACGTTTTTCTGCCAAGGGCGATCGCGCCAGCGCTGAGAGCAATCCATCCTCCGAGGGCCGCTTGATCGCTCTCTTAGTAGCTGGGTTTTACGGGTTATTTACCCTTGCACCCGACAGTAGTACCCTAGGCATGACCTGGCCTTGGGTGTTCATTGGGCAGGTAGCTCTACTCTGCCCAATGCTTTGGTGGCTGGCAATCCTCTGGTCACAGCAAAAAATTCAGGGCTTGGGTCGCGGGCTGGACTGGATCACACTTTTAGTCATCCTGGGGTTAGTGGTGTCCAGTGGCTTTGCGGAGTTTCCCCAGCAAGCGCGCTGGTACAGTTGGGGAACCTTGGGCTTCCTCGCAGCTTTGTACGGCCTCAATTCCTGGTTATCCACCCCTGGGCGACGCTATGCTCTCATGATGGGGCAGGGTTGGCTCAGCCTCGCTTTCATCATCGCCAGTCTGTGCCTCTGGACAACGCAAACCCTGTTACCGGAACTCAAGCGCTTAGAGGGTCTGCGCCCCTACGGTGTCGATCTACCCTTCAATTTTGCCGTGCTGGAATTACGGAACTGGGCACCGATTGGCCACCAAAACTATGTGGCAGGCTACCTGTTATTGGCACTTCCCCTTTTCGTCGGACTGAGTATTTTACAAACAGGCTGGCGGCGTTGGCTATGGATTGGGGGAATGGCGCTGGGACTGCTGGATCTCTACACCACAAGTTCCCGAGGGGGCTGGCTGAGTTTGCTGGCCTTACTGCTGATCATCTGGAGCCTTTTACTGTGGCGACAGCCTTTTCCCCACTTCTCACGGCTGTGGTTGGCACTGGCTGGTCTTGGTGGTTGGGTGCTCCTGATTGGCGGATTGATGACCAATAACCGCTTCCAGGCTTTCATCGCTCAATTTTTAGCAGGGCAAAGCAGTGGAGAGTCTACCTACCGACAGATTACTGCCAGCGTTGGCTGGGGGATGGGCCGTACCCATCCCGCCACTGGGGTTGGCTTAGGCGGGGTGCCGTTGCTGTATCAGCATTATCATCCGGTCTGGGCGGGGCGAGAAGCAGAACTCACCCATCAACTACACAATACCCCGGTGCAACTATGGGCTGAGTTGGGGGTCTGGGGAATCCTGGCTCTGGTAGCAGGCAGCCTCTGGTTTCTGTATTGGGGGTGGCAATGGCTGGTGAACCCTTCTGCGCAGGCTATTCCCAAAACGGATCAGGTGCTGTTCTGGAGTGTTTTTGCCGGACTATTTGCCTACGGTCTTAACAGCTGGAGTGACTTTCAACTGAATGTGATCTGCATCAGTGGCCTGTTGACGATCTTCCTCGCAGTCCTGGCAAGCAGTGTCCGTGCCTATCTTCCTGATCTCTCGAACAAGGCAATTCCCCGAACGGTTCCCGCCAAACCTCCGTCGCTAGATCGGCCGTCGGCGATCGCTGCGCAGATTTCCCATCCTCGTGTGGTTCGAGGGGTTACCTTGACGATGGCGGGTCTGATCATCGTCGTCAGTCTGTGGATGATTCCCATCCATCGGGGATGGCAACTCTCTAGCTTGGGGTTTACCGCCTTGAATCGCAGCACCCGTGATCCTGAACAGCAGGTAGCTTTAGTGAAACTGTTTGAACAGCGACTGACACAAGCGGCAGAATTGGTGCCTTGGGAACCTTACTATCCCCTGCAACTGGGCTGGAATTTGGGCAATCTCAGCCTGCAAACCCCCGATTTACAGCGACGGCAAACCCTCACCGATGCCAGCATCGCTTGGCTCCAGCAGGGAACTCAAGTCGCTCCCTTCCAAGAATTTGGTTATACCAATTTAGGTTGGTTGCTCTCCAATCGCGATCCCCAAAGAGCAACGCAACAATTTATCCGAGCAGCACAGTTACTTCCGGCAAAGCGAAGTATTTTCTTTGGGCTGGGTTTTAGCCTCCTGGCTCAGGGAAAGACAGATCTGGCTATTCAGGCATTCAAGCTGGAAGCCCTCCGCGACCCCTTAATGATCACCAGTCCCATTTGGAAACCCTTGGAATTGCAACCGATCTTTCAACAGGTACTGCAGCAAATGCAGATCACCTATTCCCAGCTATTAAAACAGCCCTCACAGCCCCCTGGGTTCATTACCTATCTGCATCAGTGTCGCGGCGGGGTGAGCTGGTGGCAAGGTAAACGAGACGCAGCTCGTCGCGACTGGCAACCCCACGGAACTCAGCTGAGTCGATGGATCTTGCAGCTAGCAGCCCAGAAATCCCCACCATCTTGGAAATTATCCACCAGCGCCAGTGACTTGACCTTAGCAGCCTGGGTTGACCCAAAACATCGCCCTGCACTCTTGCAACGAGCTTGGGTGACGGCGACTCAGACGGTCCCGCCGCCGGAGTTTTTACAGGAACTGGTAACCAGCATGGCGAAGTCCAATAGCATTGACCAGTGGCTCCAGCTTAATGCCCCTGTCCAGCAGTATCGTCGGGCACGCTTGGGGTTTGATGTGGTCAGCGGTCATGGAGATGGGCCGAATCCGGTGGACTTGCTCACAGTGGTCGAAAATGCGGTCATGACAACCTTGATGCCGGAACTCCTGCCATCACCCATTTTTGCCCCGGAGCTTGATCTAGCCTTACAGCCCGAGCGAGACCAGCTACTGAAGCAGATTACTCAGTAGCATGCCCCTAGATGCAGCGCTGCCCCCGCTAAAAATGGGTAAACTACTGCTGGGATAGATCGTTATCGTCGTCATCCGCAGTTTCTGGCAGAGTACCGAATGCAGTCTTACTATGCAACCCGCAAGCTACGTCTGGATTTGGGATGTGGTGGCAGTCGATCGCAAGGATTTGTGGGAGTTGATTGCTATCCAGCCCCAGGGGTTGATATTGTTGCCGACTTAACCCGCACCTTCCCATTTTCAGATTCCTCAGTTGATCAGATCAAAGCCTATAACATAATTGAACATTTGCCCGATCGCATTCACACCATGAATGAGATTTGGCGAGTGTGTAAACCAGGGGCAATCGTAGATATTCTGGTGCCTTCAACGGATGGTCGGGGAGCCTTTCAAGACCCAACCCATATAAGTTTTTGGAATATTAATTCCTTTCTATATTATTGTATTGAATTCCCCCCTTACTTAAGCCTCTGTCATCAGTATGGTTTTCAAGGTACTTTTCAGGCAACTCGCCTAGAGCAAGTTCTCTCTCCGGGTGAAATTATCTATGTCATTGCCCAACTAGTGGTAGTCAAGCAAGGTCAGGGTATCAATGCCGCTCTGCCATTGACCTGTAATGATGCGTTTATTCAAGATCTGTATCAACAATACGCTCAACTCAGCGCCACACAGCACCAGCAGCGACCCATGATACCGCTACATCCACTGCTGCCTTGCCTGGAAGATTATTGGAAAAATCCACTGAATTTAGGTGCACGGGAAACCTTAAAAAAGCGCGTCAGCGAATTGCTCAGCTATTTCTAGATACCCCGCCAGATCAACTTCAGGCTTTATATCAAAGTTTGACCGGAGCCGATCATCAAGCATTATCAACTAGTTTACTAAAGCAAGAACCCCTCACCTTAGAAGAACAACAATTGGCTGATAAGCTCACACAGTCCATCAGAGAGAGATGGCAAGATTCTCCATCATCAATCAACCACTTGTTAGCAGCCACTTTATATCGCTATGCGTATCAACTTCAGCTGCCACTTGATCTCTCAATGATTCCATCTTGGTTTCTCAAAGATTATCTCAAGTTTGTGCTGGCTATTCTGCCTTTCCTAGCAACAAGGGAAGCATTAGATCGCTACTCTCAGCACATTCACAGCTGGATCAACTATTTACACATTAACATTCTCAGCCATCCTGACTCGGATTTTTGGCAAGCAGTCGCCGTGGAATTCACCGAAACAGCCTGTCTCGTGAATTTGTACTTTACAACTGCCAACTTAAAAGGGATCTTCAGTCAACGGGCTGACATTTTAGCATTTACCCTTCAGCAACAAGGCTGTGAGCTCGATTATGAATTCTCAGCCTTTGCTCCGGCGAGAAAGAAGATTCGGCTGGGCATCTTAGCAGAGCATTTTATTAACAAGGCTGAAACCTTTGCAGCCTTACCCTTTTATGAATTTATCAGCCGAGAATTTGAAGTCATCCTCTACGCACTGCATCAAACCCATCATCCCCTAGAGCAGTATTGTCAAAGTTGTGCTAATGCCTTTGTGGAACTCCCCGAAAATCTGCTGGAGCAGGTGAAGATCATCCGGACGGATGATCTGGACTTTCTATTGATTGCCACCAATGTGACCTTGGATGCCCATGGGGTTTCCCGTCTGGCGATGCATCGTCTGGCACGAGTGCAACTGATCAGTGTGGCCTCCGTCATAACGACGGGTTTTCCCCATATTGACTATTACGTATCGAGTCAATTAACAGACCCTGAGGTGGAGGCTCAACAATCGTATCGAGAAACTTTGGTTAGGCTCGATCGTAGCGTTCATTGTTTTAGTTATGGCACTGACGCTGAAATCATTCACCATCGACCCCAGCGATCGCAGTTCAATATTCCAGAAAACGCTGTTGTCTATATTTCAGGTGCTAATTTCTTTAAGCTCACCCCTGAACTATTGGCAACATGGGCTGCGGTAATTGCCAAGGTTCCCGATGCGGTGTTGGTGCTACTCCCCTTTGGGCCTAACTGGTCAGGTAGCTATCCCAAAAAAGCGTTCATTAAAGATGTGCAACAGCAGTTTTCCCAACAGGGGTTGACACCGGAACGGTTGATGATTCTAGATCCACAACCCACACCCAATCGGGCAGACATCAGGGAGTACTACCGCCTTGCGGATATCTATCTGGATTCCTATCCCTTTGCAGGCACCACCTCCCTGATTGAAGCCTTAGAGGTAGGGTTACCCATCCTGACGATCCAGGGATCTTGTTTTCGCTCGGGGATGGGAGCAGCCTTGATGCAAGCTTTAGGGCTTCCTGAGTTGGTTGTGGATAGCGAGAACGCCTATGCAGAGTTGGCGATCGCTCTGGGAACGGATCTGGAACGACGCCAGCATCTAGGTGAGAAAATCCAGGAAAAAATGCAGGAAAATCCCTGTTTTCTCGATAGTCGTGCCTATGGCAGTCAAATTGGTTCGCTGTTGCAGACCTTGCTCTCGGAATATGATCGCAAGACATTAGCGACGCAGCTGAACCTCCGAGAGACTAACTATCTGGCATGCCCAGACTGGCAACAACCAGAAGAGGTTTTACAACAAGATCTTTCCCAGCTCCTCAAAGATCTCATGTCAACGCCAGATCCAACCCAGGTGACCCTCCTCTTAGCCAATACCCAGGTAAGTGAGGAAGATGCCTATCTCTTGCTTTCAGGGGCTGCCATGCAACTGATGATTGAAGCGGGTATCGACATTAGTGATGGTCTTGAAATCACCTTATTGGGGAGTCTGAATCCCCGACACTGGGACGTTTTAGTGCCCTTGATTGCCGGAAGAATGATGCTAGAGCACGAAGACCCTCGGATTTTTACACCCCCTCAAATCAAGCAGATCCCAGTGATCAGCCCCTCGTGAAGCAGCCAGGGTCGTCGTGAGAGTTTTGACGCAGGATATCGATGGTAGCCAGGGTCACAGGCCAGTCCGGCAGATTAGGAGAACATTCAACTGCCAAGCGCTGATGTTGAGAAACTCCATGATTAACCTCGCCCTAAGCACTAAGAGGAAGCAACCGTTCGATGTCTAAATCAGCGGCTGCCTGGGTGAGTTGGGCGAGATTGGTGGGGTCGGTTAGGTGAGGAATACGCCCCAAGATCGGGGTATTGGTCAGGGATTGGATCAGCTTCGTTGGCGTCCAATTGGCTACTTCCGTCTCGGAACAGGGATGCACACAATTGAGGATCATGCCCTTGAGATAGGCATGGGCAACCTGAGCCAGAGCAACATTGGCAACCGCTTGGGAAATCGCCCCCAGTCGCACCGGCACCACCAGTACGGTGGGTAAGCGCCAATCCCAGGCTAGATCGGCCACCGTGGTTTCAGAGGTGAGGGGGCACCCCAGACCTCCCAGGGCTTCCACTAGGACGAAGTCGCAGCGACTGCTCAGGGTTTCAAAGGTTCGCCAGACAATTTCCAGATCGACCCGTCGCCCTTCTTGGGCAGCGGCCAAGGGAGGTGCCAGGGGAGCTTGAAAGTACAAGGGATTAAGTTCTTCCGGGGTTTGGTCTAGTTGGAACAAGCTGCTGTAAAGTTCGCGATCGCCCTGTCCGGTTTGGATCAGCTTCATCACCCCCAAGCGGCGGGGTTGACAGTATCGCTGCCAATAAGCAGCCAGAGCCATTGTTAAGACGGTTTTCCCCGCGTCAGTATCGGTGCCAGTAATCAGGAGTGCGTTCAAGGTAACTCTAAAAGGGAATTAATTCTGAAGACTAATCTCTAGGGTAAAGTCTGTGGGCTGATCGGCGATGATATCAATCAGATAATCGCCGTTGCTGGAGAGTTTCCCCTGCCAGGAGGGTGCTCCCGTAGCACCCGGTATCAGTTGCCCCGAGGTGTCGCGAACTTCCAAGGTCGCAGTCCCTTCTCGGATGTCTAGCTGGAGCATTTGCCCTTCCTGTCCACTCACCCGATAACGCTTGACCCGTTGACGGCTGGTTTGGCCCGATACCTGCGCCGTGTCACCTCCCCCAAACTGGACAGTTGACTCATCGTACTCGACGGCGGGAGGCAGAGACAGGGTAGGGGTTGGGGTGGGGCTTGGGGTGGGACTGGGATCCAGGGGACTGGGGCTAGTGGTCGGAGTCGGGGTGGGCTTGGCTGGATTGCTCAGGTCAATGTTGAGTTGATAGTCGCTTTCGGCAATGCCAGGGGCAGGACTGAGCTGGAGAGAGTATTGCCCCGTCAGGGGCAGGCTGCCCTGCCAATGTCGTACCCCTTCTGCTCGACGGTCTACCAGTTCTTGGTTGGGGTCTAGCAGGGTGATCCGTGCGGCTTTGCCGTCCACCGAAATCTTGAGGATTTGTCCCTTCGTTGCGGTGAACCGATAGATCAGAGGAGCACTTGCCTCTAAGACCCCCTCCTGAGACAACGGTTGCCCTGTCACCAATTCCAAGGGACGGATCTGTACGACGGGGATCACCGATACTGAGGCTTTGGGTGTCAGGGTCGGGAGTGGACTCGCACTATTCATCGGTGTGGGTTGGAGAGTTGGGCTGAGGTTACCCTGGTTGACCAAGGCATTCACTACAGACCAAGACGCATAGCCACTCAACACAGCGACAACGAGACCCGTGGGAATTAGTAACCCAGGATTTTCCCAAAAAGAGCGGCTGGGTAGTGGCACCATCGGATCGGGCGAGTGGGGAACACGATGGCTCTGGGGTAGGGGCTGCGGTCGCCCCCCAACGGCAACGGTCTGGAGATGGGAGAGAGCAGAGTGGGGCGGTTGGGTTCCGTGATTGATGGTGGCCGCTAGGCCATGGGGTACAGCCGTCATCAGGGGTTGAAGCGCTTGAATCACCTCTTGAGCAGAGGGGTAGCGATCGCTGGGTCTTTGGCTGAGCATCCGCGTGAGTACCTGGGTAAATCCGGGCTGGAGCGAAACCAATGCCTGCCAGTGCCAGGTCAGGGTGGTGTCGTCAAACAAATCCTGGGGTTCGTACCCGGTTAGCAACACCACAGCGGTGACCGCGAGGGCGTAGAGGTCACTACTGGGGTAGGTGCGACCCGTTTGCATCTGCTCAATGGGGGCATAGCCCAACTTCCCCACCGTCGTCACCGGGCTATGGCTGTGGGAAAACTGCAGGCGGGTGACCAATTCCTTAACGACCCCAAAGTCAATCAGAACCGGTTTGTGGTCAGCCTCGCGCAGCATCACATTGTCCGGCGCAATATCTCGATGGACTATCCCTTGGCCATGGATATAGACCAACACGGGCAGCAGATCGCGCAATAATTGCAGGACTTCAGCTTCTGAGAACACAAACCCCTGTTGGACGCGATCTTGCAGCAGAGTCCGATAGGTGCTACCAGCCACATAGTCTTGAACCAGGAAAAAACGCCCATCCTGCTCAAATAAAGCCCGAAACTGGGGTACCTGGGGATGCTGAATCTGATAGAGTACCGCCGCTTCTCGTTGGAACAGTTCCTGAGATTTTGCCAGGGAGTAGGTTCCTGATTGCAGGGGAATCCATTCTTTCAGGGCACAGCGTTCCTGGAAGCGCGCCTGATCTTCGGCTAGGTAAGTGCGCCCAAAACCGCCCTGCCCCAGAATTTTTAGCAGGCGATAACGACTCTGTAACAGGGTGCCAGACGGAAGAGAGGGTTGCATGGTTCGGAGGCGAGGCAAAGGGCAGACAACTAACCAGCGTATCCGGGGAACTGCCCACCTGTCAGGCTGCTGCCCAAGGACACAGCTACCTAGGGAACGGGAGAAGCCGCCGTGACGCTGATCTCCAGGGTATAGTCAGTTTCCTGAAAACGAGACAACGGTCACAGAATAAGAAGTGCTATAGCTATGGGGAGAGGATTGCCAAGACGAGCCAGAGCCGATGATCGGCCCTCCCATCTCTTGCACCTGTAAATTCACCGTTCCGGTTAGCAGGGTGGCGGCAACGGACTGTCCTGGCTGCACACTGACGGAATACCGCTTAGGACGTTGGGGGGTAACCCGGCCGGAAACCTGCACCCGTCCTGACTCCGATGAAAAGCTAACCGGCTCCGCCTCGATCTCTGGCTCCTGCGAGGGGGACTCAACGGGGGACGCCAGCGTTGGTGTTGGCGTTGCAGTCACCAGTGGGGTGGGAGGGGGTGTCTCCGGTACAATCACCACTGGGTTGGAGGGGGGGGTTGGGGCGGGCGATCGCGGCAGCAGGGAAGGTAACAACAGCACGATCCCAACCATGACCACCCCGAGTCCAAGGGCAGGAACTAACCAAGGCTTACTGCTGGTTGCGGAAGGCGTTACCGTTGTCAGCTTGGCACGGGGAGCGATTGCTGTCGGGCGGGGGCTGGCACCCACTGAGGGGGTTGTTTTACCAGGGGGTGGTGGGGGCGGGGCGGGGCGATKGGGGGCGACTGAAGGCCGGGGCGATGGGCAGGGGGTGAGTCCAGTGAAGGAGCGTAGGGTTTGCAATACTTCGGTTGCTGACTGGTAGCGGTTCAGGGGACGGTTGTTGAGCATCCGATTTAACATCAGCACCACCTGGGGAGTCAGGGATGGTAGCCACTGCTGCCAGCGCCAAGTCATCGTCACCTCATCCATCAAATCTTGGGGTTTGCGCCCCGTCAATAGCACTACTGCAGTAACAGCAAGGGCATACAAATCGCTATTAGGATAGGCTTTACCCGTATGCAGTTGTTCGCTGGGAGCATAGCCCAGTTTACCTACGGTGGTTCCCTGAGCCGCTTCCTCTCCCACCCCGATGTGATTGGCCAGTTCCTTGACAATGCCAAAGTCAATCAAAACCGGCAGGCGATCGCTCTGGCGCAAAATAATGTTATCAGGGGAAATATCCCGATGAATGATGTTCTTGCTATGGATGTAAGTCAAGACGGGCAGCATCGTCTCCAAAAAGTGCAGTACCTCGGGTTCCGAGAACAGTTGCCCTTGACTGATCCGCTCATCCAGCAGCAGACGATAGGTTTTGCCATCGACAAAATCTTGTACCAAAAACAGGCGTTGATCTTGCTCAAAGGTGGCTCGAAATTGGGGAATCTGGGGATGCTGCACCTGGTAGAGCACTTGGGCTTCCCGCTGGAACAACTCCTTTGATTTGTTCAGAGCATAGGTACCAGAGGTGGTGGGAATGTATTCCTTCAGGACACAACGCTCATTAAACCGGCCCTGATCTTCTGCGAGGTAGGTACGCCCAAACCCACCCTGCCCTAAAATTCGGTGCAGGCGGTAGCGGTTTTGCAGAATCGTTCCGGGGGGAATTGGTGGTTGCATAGTTTCATCCAGTAGCAGTGGTCTGCGCCAAGCACTCAAGCTGAGATTTCACAATTCCTTGCACCTGTTTGCCATCAGCCTTACCCTTTAATTGCACCATGGCGACTGCCATCACTTTACCCAGATCTTTGAGAGATGTTGCCCCTAACGTCATTATTACTTGGGCGATCGCCGCCTCCACCTCTGGGGTTGTTAACGGTTGGGGCAAGTACTCCTCGATAGTGACAACTCCCACCCCTAAGCGCAATGCGCTGTAACGGAGCTTCCAATCTCACGACTGAAAATTGCTGATTCATAAGCAGGGTATCCCCTAAGCCTCCACAGCCAGCTAACGGTAGAGTTGAGCAGCGCCAGGTAACTTGAAAATGCAAGTGAGGTAATGTGTTCGCCTCTCCTGCGCAGTGTTAGCCTGCTGACTATAGGTCCGCTGATTGAGGCTGATTGAGATGGAGCGGCAGCGCTAGCAATATTGCACAGCTGTAAATACTCAAGCGACAAGCTGAGCCTTCAATCAACTGAGGAGATTTTTGTAAAGCTTGCCATCTTTCATGATCACGACGAAGTTCTTTGCTGGATCCTCGATTAACTGAATGTTCTCCAGTGGATTACCATTCACCAGTAACAAATCAGCAAGTGCATCTTCTTCAACAACCCCTAACCTACCCGGATAAGGATTGCGGGGGCCAGACAATGCCAGCAGTTCAGCATTCGTACTCGTTGCCATTTTCAGCACTTGAGCGGGTGTATACCAGCGAACCATTTTGGCAAGCTGTGCCCCCTGTCGAGTCGCCAGTCTCGGATCGAACTGCGTGTCTGTGCTCCAAGCAGTCTTGAGATTATATTTTTTAGCCAGAGTGTAAGTGGTATCAGTACCCTGGAACAATTGCAGTTGTTTGCTGCGACTAGATTCTAGTACTGGAATTGCATCCTTGTCATCTAAAAATGGCTGCATCACCAGCCAGATACCTTTTTCAGCCATCAACTTGGCTGTCGCTTCGTCCATCAGATGACCGTGTTCGATCGCCTTAACTCCTGCCCGGATCGCAAGCTGCATGGCGGTAGGGGTATAGGCATGAACAGCCACGTAGGTATTCCAACTTGCTGCGGCTTCAACAGCAGCGTGCAATTCGGACTCTGTGTACTGACTCACATCCAGGGGGTCGAAGCTCGATGCCACACCACCCCCTGCCGCTAGCTTGATCTGGGTGGCACCCTGCATCAGTTGCTCACGAGTGCGGCGGAGGACTTCATCTACCCCATCGGCAATAACACCTGCTCCCATTAGTTCCCCGCGGCTGAGAGGAGTTGTTGGGGTTCTGGGCAACTCTGAGAGGACGCGGAAGTCACCGTGCTCACTCGTCTGAGAGATCATCGCACCCGAAGGAAAGATCCGAGGACCCACAACCTTTCCTTCGTCGATTGCCTTTTTCACCTTAAAGACTGGGCCTGCCATATCACGAGCGCTGGTGAACCCACGCAGCAGCATATTTTTCGCGGTGATTTCCACGGCTTTATCGAGGGCTTCAACGGATGTGTTGGGAGAGATGAGGGTTTCAATTGGGGTATTTTCCCAGTACAGATGGGTATGGGCATCGATCAGCCCCGGCATCAAAACACGCCCTCCGCCGTTAATCCGGGTAACGCTTGTGCCCAGAGGTACAGAAATTGATTCAGGCGAAATCTTCTGAATTTTGTTGCCCACTACTAATACATTGGAAGGGGAAGACAGTTGTTCTGCGGTGCCATTGAAGATCTGCACATTCTGAAACAAGATGCTCGTGGGTTCCTGACTCTGCACATTAGGAGGTGACTGAGTTTGAGCAAAGCCCACTTGTCCCATAAATCCGATCAGTATCAGGAGCAAAGTTCCTAAAATAATCTGGTAGCGAAATCGCATATGTACAGCTCCTCATGGGCGACAGATGTAGATGCTTAAGGCTAGATTCAATAGTAGGAATTAGCCGCAAGAAAAAACTTTATGCATAGAATACATCTAACTCTTCTCGCTACAAAGAACTTGTTACATGGTGCAAACTAGCCCCAGAAAAACGACTAAGCTTACCAGACGGCGATAACTTTAGCAACTCAACAAATAGGCTATGTACCAGGGGCATTTCATTCAAGATTTAGCTAACGAGCCTAGGGGGGGGTCAGCCATCGAAACATAAAATCTCTGTAGCCTGGAACGGCACATCTTTGTAGATGCATAAAATGTCAAAATTTAGAATGAAACAGCCCTGGAGTTTCAAGCCATTATCAACCATAGTAAATATGCCTTATTAAAACTAGAGAAATGGCTAACTGAGAAGCAGAAGATAAAATTGAAAGAAGTCAAGAAAGCTTTTCCGAAGTTAGCTAAAATGCATCGCCATAAGGAATCATTTCGGACTATTTTCGAGGATGCGAAAGATTGGAGGGATGGAGTCTTGCAGATTCTAGATTGGCTGCAAGATGCCCAAAAGACGTTTCAAGATATTAGAGGATGTTTTAAAAGGGTCGTCTTGAGCCTCAAATACGACTCAGTGGTGCAATCTAAAATCCATAAACCCTGATTCTGTCGTAGCGGTCTCTAGGTGGTCTGAGTGGTTGGATACACCCAGGAAGACTTTTAAAACATCCTCTTACCCCTACCATCGGTCGGTGTTTTGAGGAGATCACCAATTATTTTGAATCTCGAACAACGAATGGTGCAGTGGAAGGGATAAACAATCGATTGAAGCTCATCAAGCGTTCAGGCTATGGGTTTAGAAATTTTGTCAATTTTCGTTTACGATGCATGATTTGTTGGCATCTCACTATTAGCTAGACATACTCTAACCGGGAGAGCCTATAGATCGCGGCTCAAAAATCCTTGGCAAATTGGCACAAGCATTTTAGCTGCATCTTCATGCATCTCAGGGGAAGCATAATAAGTGTTGTGAGAGATAACCTTTCCACCAAAGATACTACCTTCTGAAACAGTCGTGGGTTTGCCTGTAAATCGGTTGATCAATGGTTGCGGAATACCGCGCTCAGTTACACATTCAACATAGGCATCACAATAGGGTTTAATGACCTCAATCATCTCGGCATTGACCAATTGTGGAAAACTTCCAAATAGCTTTTGGGCATTGGTATATTTCTCAACATACGCCGGTCTTCGCTTTGAGAGCCACAATAACACCTTCGGTTTTTGAATTAAAGATAGGAGAGCTTTGAAATGTAAAACCCAATTTCCCCGAGTTTCTGATACTATTTTTTTGATTAGGTCAAGATCTCCATCTTTTAGAAGTTCCTCATAAGCATTTGAGGCAGCAATTTGCTGACCATCTGAGATACGACGATACATTCCTGTTCCGAAAATACTTTCAAACAAAGAATTACTCTCGCTGCGTCCCGACATCACCAACACAATCGCAAATCGTGCATGATTGATGTACCCCAATAGATCCTTTTGGTTTCTCAAAAAGTAATCAGGTCCTGCACCTGCAAAACCGAGATTTAATGTGGGTAAACCCAACCTCTCCTGGAGCAACGTTCCATAAGGCTTTTCGCAATAGCAGCCAAATGTAGAAGCTGGGCCTATACATGCAAAATATTGATCCGGCTCCAGGGTCAATGGTCGCGGACCTCTCGTTACGAAAACACGCTTTGATACAGGAGAGAGCAATGGATATAACTGATAATCTACTACTTCCAAATCTCGCTTTTGGTAGCCAATACTCATCTTTCAATTCTCCCAAACATATATGCCTGTTTTACCGGATATGCTTTATTATCTTGGCAGATTCTACGAGTAGATCATGGACTCTTATGTCAGCCAATGATACCCAGTAAATAGTTGAATCTAATAGTGATAATCATGAAGCTAAAACCTTACAATTTTGTACCTTGCCCATCACTATAACTTAATTGTCACTATTTTCAATAACGAGAGCTTATTCTCAATGATTTTGATTCGATTGTGGTGTCCCATAGATCTAATTTTACAACTTGTTTGCACTCCTCAAAATTTCAAGATTAAACAAACTGTAATAACTATTATTTGTTCATTTATTTTGATCATTCCCTACCTCCTGTCAATTATCACTTTACTGTTAACCATTTTTGCTGTATCTTAAACAATAAATTTACACCTAATCACCTTCCTTGGTCAAGATTGTTTTACATATAGGGCCTCACAAGACTGGTTCAACTTACATACAGAAGCAGTTCTCTAGTCATCGTGAGACATTAAGGCAGGCTTCTGTTTACTACCCGACAACCGGGGTGACCCTGGAATGGGGACACCACGGGGTTGCACAGCAACTAATGAGGAACCAACCCTCCGAGTTTTTGAATCTAATTCTCTCAGAGTCAGAGGATTTTGAGAAGACTATTATTTCTTCTGAGAATTTCGACCTCCTGAACTATAAACAAGTCTGTGTACTTGGAGATCAGTTGGACGGGCTTGATGTGACGGTCATTTATGTGTATCGTCGGGCTGATGAATTATTGCTGTCGAATTGGCAGCAACTAGCTAAACAGGGCAACACCGACCCTTGTTCTGACTTCTTCTTTTGGCATTTCTCACGCCCATTACGGAGTCCGATCCTCAACCCCTGCGCATTGCTGGATTACTATCGGAAAGCTTTCAGCCCAAGAATACGCATATTGGACTACGAGACTGTACGGCAAACCGGCGATTTGGCACAGGCGGTTCTTTCTCTAGTGGCCTCCAATGTGCAAATCCCTTCTTCCCCTGAAAAGGTTAATGTATCACCTAGTGTCACGGATTCAGAGATACTGCGTGCTCTAAATGTCATTTATTCAATGCGGCATCGTTGTTCGCCACGCAATAGGGTGCTCAAAGTTTTGACACCCGCCTTCAAGAAAGCACACGGTGCACAATTTGCTGAACTCGGCAATTTAATCCAAGCCTGCACTGTTAAGGTAGATATAGGTGGTTCGTACCCGATCACCACCATGCAACGGCGACTGTCTGAAGTCTATGCTGATGATATTATCGGAACATTATCATCAGCAAAAGTTGTCAACTCCTACGATGTGCCAAGCTCTAACTGGTTGCTGGCCCCAGAGGCAGTCAGACTAATAACTGATCTCTATGACAGTGCCTTCCCCAATTGATGCAATATTCACAATCTTATGATTTACAACCAAGGAAACCAGCAGGAAGGGAGGACAAAGTGAAAGAATATTTGTTCGTATGTGGATGCGCTCGATCCGGTACATCAGTCCTTCGTAAACTTCTTGTAGCACATCCCAAGGTGGTAATCGGGCTTGAAAGATACATCAACCTTTACCGCAGTAAAGGTAAACTGACTCCCGATCTGTTTGAGAAAGAACGTTTCCTTAATTTACAGACAGGCGACACTTTCTACCAGAGTTTGGATCACTTTCCTGAAGCTTATTCTGGATTTAAAGAACGATATGAGAATGCGACCTTTTTTGGCGACAAGATCCCGTTACTCTATCGCGGATATGATGCAATTTTCACAGAGTTCCCTCAGGCAAGAGTCATCTTCATTTCCAGAACTTTGGAGGACGTAGCAGTGTCGTTCAAACGCCGTGCTAATGATCCGTCCGACAAAACCTGGGGAGCTAAGCGCGGTGTAGAAGCAGCCATCGAAGAATGGAATGCGGCCCATCGTCTGACTGTACAAGCTCTGGAAAAATATCCCAGACGTATTTTAGTTGTCAACTACGAGATCATGTTTGGAACCTGGGTTGGTGTGCGTGAGATGTTTAACTTCCTTGAGCTCGATCTGCCAATAGAAGTTCGACATGAAGTTAGCAGACTTAAGGAAGGGAACTTACGAAAAAAAACCGACAAGACCACCAGCTTGTCCGTCTCTGAGCGACTTTCTATCTGGCAACGAATGAACCTACAAGCCTGGCGTGAAGTAAATCGTGACTGGTTGGTGCCAGAGGGTCGATATGCCACCTTACAGCCACTGAGTCCACCCCACATTGAGAAGATTGTTTGTCTGATTGGTTTACCTCGCTCAGGTACAACTGTTATGGCAGCGGTACTGGATGCTCATTCTAGGGTTTTTTATGGTTTATGAGCCATGGAATGCATCAAAGAAGAATCCAAAACCCTTTGATTTAGATCTCGGTAATTTTCTGGATTCCTTTAGTATTGATTTGCAGGGTAAACCAATTCTAGCTATTAAAGAGACGTCTACACGACTAGATTATATTAGGGCTATTGACAACTTGCTTTCCGGAGTTAAAGAACCCATTAAATCAAATCTAATTTGGATTATTCGCAATCCATTTCATGTATATCTTTCAGAGGTTTCAGCACGCAAGGATTGGTGGGGTGAAGATAAGCTTGAACACACATCTGAGGTTTTTGAGGGTTGGGCTCGAAAAAACCATCACTGCTATTTTATTGCTTTTGTCAGTTGTCAAAAAATACAATGGCATCTGCATTTCATATGAAAAGCTGACAGAGAATCCCGAGCTTCTCAACAATTTGATGCCCTTAATTGGTGAGGCTTCTGAGTCATCACAATTCAAATTTAATCAGGTAGTTGATCGTTCAAAAATTCGTGGAGATATTAATGTATCAAAAAACGCAGCCGAGCTCTCTAGAAAATCGACCGATAAACGTGAGCTTGAACTTACAGAGGTGATTTCAGTAATCAGATCTGCTAACGGTTTCAATAAGATTTATGAGTTTGCAGGCTGGGTCGATGATTTCACAGCTGAGGGTATTGCAAGGGCTGATAATCAAATCCTTGAACGACTCTCTAATATAGTTAAAAAGTGGTAGAAGAGTCGAATTTTTACTTCACTAAAATGATTGCATTTCAACAAGTGAAATCTTGATAATTTTGATTATCAAGAGAAGCTATTTCTTTGATCTGATAGATATTTAGAACTAAAATTTAACCTTTCGGTGAAGTTGTGAGCCGTCTGAAAAATCTTTCGTTAAATTTAGAAGGAAAGGACTTCAACCCTCATAGAATCTAAGTTGTAGCTCATAGTCAGGAATTTTGAAACCAATTCCGGGTATTTTCCTCCGACCAAAAATTGGATGTCATCAGAAGCAGATTTGGTTGACTGACAAAAGATGCAGCCGAAGTGCTTGAGATGCTTGTTAGACGGTATTGAGATTGTCAGTCTACTAAAGTGCAGTAACAGCAGTAAGTAAACCAATCCACTAAATTCTCTACTATTACTACTGCGAATTCGACATCTAATGCTTTGAGTCAATCAAGATTGTTTCTGGTTCCGATCCGACGGAGAATGCTCTTCATCTTCGACCAATAGTTTTCGATAGGTGAAAAGTTGGGAGAGTAGGGGTACAGATAAATCAGACGGGTTTCGGCAGCAGTAATCAAGGCTTCAAGCTCCGCACTTTTAGAGCTAATTTATCAAGTAAAGCTGAAGCGGGAGGAGAAGGATAGAGAGCAGGGATAAGCTTAGGGTTACGATTTTGGCCAATGAAATACCTGAACCCTTCTACCCCAGAGATCTGAGTGATGATAAATGGGAAATTATAGCGCCCCTTATCCCCTCTGCCAAACCAGGTGGACATCCCCCTGCAATTCTCAGTATGAGAATGATTCTTAGAGGACGTTTTAAAAGGGTAGGCTTTAGCCTCAAATACAACTCAGAGGCGCGATGGTCTCCGACCAGCCTTCGGCTATCGCAAACCCTGTAACCCTGATTCTCTCGTATTAGCTTCTAAGTAGCTAGGGTGGTGAAACACACCCTGAATGACTTTTAAAACATCCTCTGAAAATGTTCTGCTCAATGACTGTTCGTTTCATCATTACCATTGCTACAAAAAGTTTTGATTGTCGCTAATTGTGTCTCTTTCCCCACTCTTGATTTGTGCCTTTGCCTCCGCGATCGCCATTGGGTTTCCCCTCCCAAATCGGTTCAAGCACCCATGCCAGAGTATTGTTTTAATCCCTGACGCCACAGCCAACGATTCCAGACAAAAAATAGAGTTGTCCAGCCGACAATTGCCAAAAACCCCTGTCCTACCTGGACAGGAAAGCCTAACAACAGGGCACAGGGGAAGTAGATCAAGTAGGGAAACGGAGTCCACAACACCACCTCACGAACCAGCGCTGGAAAAATTTCTAAGGGAGCTAGCATCCCCGACAAAAATAAATAGAGTAAAAACCAAAACTGCTCTAAAGCACTGGCTCTTTCTGTCCAGAAGGCAAACAGAGCAAAGGTGTACTGGATTAAAAACCGCAGCGCAAACCCTAAGATCACGGCGAAGGTCGATAACACCACTCCCTGCCAGTGAGGAATCCAAAACGCCTGGGGATAGAGGATAAAGAAAAATCCCACCAAGGCGATCGCAAAGGGCATGCGTGCAAGTCGTTCTGCCATATGGGAGGCCACATGGTGCCAAACCGGATCAATGGGTTGGAGTAAGCGTGGAGATAGACGACCTTCTACCACATCCTTCTCAAATTCCCAGATCACCCAGACAACCGTGAGCTGGCGGATGATAAATACCACCAGGAAGTAGCGGGCAAACTCCACCGGGGTGAGGCCAAACAGTCCACCCTGGGCAGCTTCCATCCAAACCCCCATGAGAATCATCGGCAGGGAACCTGTGAGTACCCACAACACCAGCTCTGCCCGATACTCCAACATATAGGCGTAGTAGACCACCAGCAGTGTGCTTGCTTGTCTCAAAATTCGGCGCAGTTGGCTCACGGTAGATACAGAAAGGGTATGGGTAAATCCGGTTCCGTCATTGGGCAACCTCACACCACTAAGCCCGTGTCAAAGACCCGCCCAATCACCTCTTCAATCGGTGGGTCTGTGATGGTGAGGTCGAGAATTTCCAGCTCCGCCAGCAGCCGAGCAACGGTTCGTGTCAGAGCCTCTCGTTGCACAAGAATCCGTGCCCAACAGCCTTCTAGTGCTGCCAATTCGCCGTAGGTGAGCAATTGTTCTGCCGAGCAGGCGGTTGCGAGTTCGACCTTGACTTCTCGATAGGGAGCGAAACGAGTCAACAACCGCTCCAGATTGCCATCGTAGATTAACTGGCCTTCGTGAATCAACAGTACGCGATCGCAGAGGGCGGTAATATCTGCCATGTAGTGACTGGTGAGTAAAATCGTTGCCTGATAGCGGCGATTATATTCCTTGAGAAACTCCCGGACACTAATTTGGGCATTGATATCCAAGCCCAAGGTTGGCTCATCTAAAAATAAGACTGGGGGCTGGTGCAATAGGGCGGCGAGTAGTTCCGCTTTCATCCGCTCCCCCAAAGACAGTTTACGGACTGGCTGGGTTAATTTGTCCCCCAGAGAGAGCATCTCGGTTAATTCTCCTAGACGTTGTTGAAAGATCCGCTCTGGGATGTCATAGACAGCCGCATTGATTTTCAAGGAGTCTAGGGTGGGAAGATCCCAGATTAACTGCTGCTTTTGACCCATCACCAGGGTGATTTTTTGCAGAAACCCCGCTTCCCGGCGAAAGGGATTGTACCCTGCAACCCGCACATGGCCACCGGATGGATAGACCAGTCCTGTTAGCATCTTCAGGGTCGTGGTTTTTCCGGCACCATTAGGCCCCAAAAAGCCCACCACCTCCCCTGGCTGAATTGCAAAGGAAACCGCTCGCACGGCTTCGATTGAGCGATAGGTACGGTGCAGGAAATGGTTGAGAGTCCCCTTGAGACCTGGTTCTTTGATGGCAACCGCATAAACCTTGGTCAGGGCTTCCGCCAGAATCATTGTCATAATTTCTTTACTGTACTTTAAGAACCTCGCCTCCATGACCTGCCTGAGATTGAGGTTAGTTTTGAGTGATCCCTGATGAGTTTTTGGCTCAATTCTCCTAAGTAGTGTTGCGGAAGTTGTGGGATTTTCTCATCATATTGAGCCGTAGTTCCCCGGTTCTGAGTCAGAGCTGAAAAGATGCATAGTTAAAAATATTCCCCTGTAGGTGTCCACGTATGCATCCTCACACCTCTGATCCAGTTGACTTCATTCGAGCGATTGCCTACTTCGACAGCAATGGCCTCCCCAATAAACAGATTGAAATTGCTGACATTAACTCAGAGGCCATGCATACCTGGATTCAGGGCAGTTTTTCAAACGTTAGGTCTGCGCTCTCTCTTAAGCAGTTCCCTCAGATTGAGCGGGTTTCGTTCGATTGTGTTGCAAGGCCCCCTGGGAAAGACCGTATTGATTCGTCGGAAGCAGGACTATCTCGCTGTGTTGTTTGCGACGGGGTTCGAGTTAACATCGATTGCCCTCGTTACTTGGGTGCAAGACCTCAACAGTGAGCAACTCCCTGCCTTGTTTCCTCACCACGGACATAGAAGAATTGCTCCCTCCCTAATGGCTGCGTGAGATTGCAACGATCCCCGGTACTCTAGCTGAGGCACTCCCGATGCAGCCCGGCTTCAGGGTAAAGCAAGATTTTATAGGTTTCGGGCGTGGGGGCGATCGCCCGTTCTACGGCGGCGGCTAACTCCTGGAGGGGGTAGCGATCGCTAATCAAGGCATCGACATCAATGCGCCGATTAAAAACAATATCCGCTGCCAAGGCCTGTACCCGGTAAGAAGAGCTATAGCTGCCCATGAGGTCAATTTCTCGACGGTAGAGAATGTTGGGATTTATCGGAATTTCCACCTCATCCGGAAACTCCGCAAAGAAGAGAATTTTGCCGCCCTTACGGGTACATTCCAGAGCCTGGAAAAAGGCTTTATCGCTGGGAACCGCTAGCAGAGTCGTATCCACGCCCATCCCCTGGGTAAGGGCGTGGATGTTGGCAGCCAGATGAGGATCTCGGGGATCAAAGGCTGCCTCCGCCCCCACTTCCAGGGCTTTTTGTAACCGCGCCGGGAGTAAATCCGTGGCGATCGCCCTGGCTCCGAAGTACTTCACCAACATCACAAACATCAATCCAATTGGCCCGGCTCCAGTGACCAGCACCGTCTGCCCCGGTGCGACTTGGGCTTTCTTCACTGCCTTCAGGCAACAGTTGGTAGGTTCCACAAAACTGGCCTGTTCATAACTGATGCCATCGGGAATCGTCATCAACCCACCATTGCGGACAATGTGACCGGGCACTTTCACATACTCGGCAAAGCCACCGCCACTGGGGACAAATCCTGCGGTGGTGGTGATATTTTTATAGACATCACACATGGAATAGTTTTCGTTGAGGCAGTAGCCACAGTGCATACAGGGAATATGGTGCAGCACCACAACGCGATCGCCTACCTGCCAATTTCTGACCTCTGATCCCACCTGGGCAATGATCCCCGCCGTTTCGTGGCCGAAGATCCGGGGTGGCTCGTACAGCGGATAGCGAATCTTCTTGATATCAGACTGACAGAGACCCACCACCTGTACCTGGACCAGCACTTCATCGGCGGCCAAGACTGGAATCGGTACGTCTTCGTAGCTGAGTTGGTTTACCCCTCGAAACACCTGCGCTTTCATGCCCATCCCCTCATTGGATTTCCCAGGTAACAGTATCCAGGATTCTTGAGCTGGCAACAACCTGATTGATGGAGGCCAACTCATCCAGCCCGTTCCTAGGGGCTGGAGAGAGCAATACCCAGAACACGCTCAAATCTGCACCCATAATTGACGAGACCACTGTGTCACTTCTTGCGGGCAGATGCCGATGATGGTGCGCGCGTTGCTGCGGCATTGGGCATTGAGGTTGATCCCGCAATGCTGAAAACCGATTAAACCATTCTCAGACTGTGAAGCGTCGATTCTGGGAGGCTGGCTACCACAGCATCGGACTCAGTATTGTGACGATGGCAACCCTTACCAAACCCGATGATCCTGCCAGTACGCTGCCAATTCTTAATGGATGGATCCAACGTTCACAGATCTACCAAGGACTCCCAATCATAGTAAAGGCAGCCCAGTAGTAAGGATGGGAAAGGCTGACATTGGACTGTCTCCCCAGTTGGGAAGGCAGGATCACCGGGGTAGTGATCGCGGGACTGAATAGCTGACCATTCCGAATCTCGACGCTTCCTTTTAGCAGGGCAATCTGGGTTTCTCGAAGCGCCTCAACCTTCAGGGTCTGGGTGTGTAGATGATGATAGAACTCTGTCATTAAGGCCAAGGTTCCCGTATCGCTCACGTACCAGAGACTACCAAGAACCGATCTGACCCCTGCTTGCACCGCCAGTCCAGCAAAGCCTAACTCGGCCTGTTGATCTCCCAGAGCCGTGCGGCAGGCACTTAAGACCAGCAAGTCAACGGGGGGTTGGTTCAATTGCAACTGCCGCAGTTGATCGAGTTTGAGACGGTCATCCCACAATTGAATAAAGGAATTACTCACAGAACCCGGCAGAAACTCACCATGGGTTGCCAAATGCACAATCTGGAAACTTTGACGCTGGCGCTCAGCCTTGAGAGTATCAAGGGTAAATTGGCTATTCAGGAAGGCTTGTCCTCCCTGGGTCTGGACGATGGTGGAGAGTTCTAGGGGAACGGCGGGTAATGGGGTTAGATCTTGGAATTGGGAGGCTCCCATTGCCAGGACGGGGGCATTACGAAGATCGGTGTAGTGCGTTGTGGTCAGGTTAAATGCTGGGATCAGGGCAACGCTGTACTTCTCAACCAGGAACTGCTGCCCGTCATGGAGTGCCGAGAAAGGCACTGAGCGTAACCCAGCGCCCGTGCAGAAGACAAGAATATCAATCCCTTGGGCTTGTAAGTCGGTTTCCAGGGGGGTGACCAACCAACGATAGAGCTGTTGAGCCGATTTCAAATATTTAGTGTTATGTACCTGCCTGGGATCACTGGCAGTCATCCGGAACTCCTGAGCCACCTCCATCAAGGTATTGCGGTTGGCCTCGTTGACGGTTTTGCGAATCGGGCGGGCATAGGGGGTCACCAGAATTAATTCCAACTGACTGGGAGAGGGGACGGCATAGATCAGAGCCGTTTTTTTCCCTGTGCGTTGGGCAATTCTTTTCAGGGCACGGCGGATCTCCCTGGTCTTCTGGAGAGACCTCGTCATCAGTGGTTTGTCAAAGTAGGTTTCGTACTCCTTGACCCACTTTTTTTCCATATGCACGACGGCATCTTCTGGAACGGAGGGGAAGGGGATGGCTGCGGGTACGACAGTCTGAGTTGATTGGAGTATGGGGGCAGCGGTGACGAACCAGGGATTGACCAAACTTGCCAGCACCCAGCCGAAGGAAAGCAAAGCAGCAACGTTTTTTATACATAAACTTTACCGATGGAAAATCCGGAAATATGGGGTCTCTCTAAGCTTGAGGGTGCCGATGGTCATTGGCGTAGCCGCTCCCCTAGAGCTAGATTTGCCTCTGGCCATCGCCCACACTCCGAATCTATCTCAGGCGTTTTTCAGGATTAAGGATGAAAGGGGGAGGAGTTGGAAGATTGAACATCAGCCGGAGAATGTCTCGGCAGATGCAGGGTCAGATGTCCTGAAATCATCGCCAGGGCAACCGTGGTCGCGATCGCCTGTAGCAGGGTGGAAGCTTTCAGGGGGAACGAGGCCGTCATGGGATCACTCCAAGCATAGGGGACTCTCTTGTTATCGCACCTGGCTGGGGTAGCCTCCAGTGATGGTTATAGTGGGTGGACGGTGATGTTCATCACGAGGGGAGGGGATAGCTTCTAGTTGCTAGGCAGAGGGATGGGACGCTCGCAATTGTCCACAGGCCGCATCGCGATCGAGTCCTCGAGAGCGACGCACACTAGTCGCAATGTGGTGGTGTTGCAATAGTTGTAAGAATTGGGTCACTTGGCGAGGGCTGGGCCGCTGATAGTCAGCATCGTGAATGGGATTGTAGGGAATCAGATTCACATGACTTTGGAAACCACGGAGATGGCTGGCAAGTTCCACCGCATGTTCAGGTAAGTCATTCACCCCCGCCAGCAGAATATATTCAAAGGAGACGCGCCGACCTGTTATTTGCACATATTCCCGACATTCAGCTAAGAGGTCAACCAACGGGTACTGGCGAGCACTGGGGATCAGTTGTTCTCGCACCTCTTGGTTCGCAGCATGTAAACTCACGGCCAAAGTGGCTTGCAGCTGATGCTGCCCCAATCGTCGAATATGACCTGGAATGCCAACCGTGGAGACGGTGATCAAGCGCATGCCAATACCCACATCCTGATTCAAGGATTGGATAGCAGCCAGAACCTGGGCGGTATTTAGCAACGGTTCCCCCATGCCCATGAAGACTACATTGGTAACCCGTTGCTGGAAGTCTTCCTGAACCGTTAACACCTGATCAATAATTTCATGGCGCTGGAGATTGCGGGCAAACCCCCCCSTTGCCCGTGGCGCAAAAATCGCAGGCCATGGGACACCCGACCTGGGACGAGACACACACCGTCAGGCGATCGCCGGAGGGAATTCCCACGGTTTCAATCACTAATCCATCAGCCATCTGTAGGAGATACTTGACGGTGCCATCTTGGGCAGCTGCCCGATGGTAGCAGGTAGATCGTCCAACTGATACTGATGCCAGGGTCGCTCGCCATTGTTTCGGAAACACCGAGATATCCGTCAGTTCCCGTACGCCCTTTTGATAAATCCATTGATGGAGTTGCTGTCCCCGATAAGCTGGCTGATCCTGTTGTTGCACCCAGGCTGTTAGCTCGGCCAGGGATGCCCCTAGGAGCACAGACATCGTTGCAGGTGAGACGGCTTCATCCGTAGTGGGGGCAATAATTCCATCAAGGTTGCTGTTGGTGGGAAAAGGAGTACCGATCGATTGCATAGAACACCTGGCGGAAAGCCTTGAGGATCAGGCGAGAGTTAGCTACCTAACCATCTTATCAACCCAGTTCTGGGAAATCCCCCTGGAACAATCGCCGACTCATTGGGGATGGTTGATAGAATACTGAGATTCTGATCGCTCTCCCACCACACTGGGGAACTCTAACATCAAGCGCTCTCATGGCGCTCATAATCCCCACTTCCGTCATTCCCTAAACCCAAATCCTTTCGTTGCAGTACGTGTGTGAGCAGCCATCGTCAAAAAATTGTCATCCATTCGGGTAACCAGAGCTTAAGCGAAGCTGTGCAGGAATTCTGGGAATATCGAGATTTGCTGTGGATGCTGACAGTTAGACAAGTAAGTGTACGGTACAAGCAAACTGTAATCGGGATTGGCTGGGTGCTATTACAACCCCTCGTTGCAATGGTGATTTTCAGCGTGATCTTTGGCTATTTCGCCCAATTGTCTTCTGACGACATTCCTTATCCAATTTTCGTCTATTCAGCTTTAATTCTGTGGACGTTATTTTCAGAGGGACTCTCTAGAGCCGGAACCAGTCTGATCGCAGATGAACGATTAATTACTAAGGTTTATTTCCCGCGTCTGATTATCCCCTTGGCAGCAGTCGGCTCCGCCTGGATTGATTTTGTTGTGTCATTGATTTTGCTCTTACCCCTCACCTATTTCTATGGCCTTAGACCAACCTGGAGTTTGCTAATGTTGCCAATTGCCATGGTAATTACAATGGTTTTAGCTGCTAGTGTAGGGATGCTATTATCAGCGCTCAATGTTCGATATAGAGACTTTCAATATACAGTCCCATTTTTGGTACAGGTCTGGCTTTATGCATCGCCAGTGGTTTACTCAACTAGTATTGTACCGACATCTATACGACCATTTTATTATCTCAACCCCATGGCAGGATTAATTGAGCTATCTCGATTTGCCGTGACTGGACAGGGAAGTTTTAACTGGTTAGGAGTGGGAATTTCAGCGATAGTGTCAATCGCCCTTTTCATCATTGGCTCCACGGTATTTCGATGGGTTGAGCGTAGTTTTGCAGACTTTATCTAGGACAAGAATGGAACCAATTATTTCCATTAAAGGGTTAGGGAAGTCTTATCGGATTCGTGCTAACGAAAAGAAACGATATCGCACATTGCGGGAAGATTTAACTGAATTGATACAGGGAATAATGCAAGGGACATGGGGAGGATCGCAGACCGAAGAATTCTGGGCACTTAAAGACATTGATCTGGATATTTATCCTGGTGAAGTAGTTGGAGTGGTTGGTCGTAATGGAGCAGGTAAAAGCACCTTGCTGAAAATCCTATCTCGAGTCGTTCAACCTACAACAGGAGAGGCAGTATTATATGGTCGAGTTGCTTCTTTATTGGAGGTAGGAACGGGGTTTCATTCGGAATTAACAGGCCGAGAAAATATTTTTATGAGTGGTACAATTTTAGGAATGAAGCGCAATGAAATCATTAAAAAGTTTGATGAAATTGTAGCATTTGCAGAGGTAGAAAAATTTTTAGAAACACCTGTAAAGCGATACTCATCGGGAATGTATGTGCGCCTAGCTTTTGCAGTTGCCGCACATTTAGAACCAGAAATTTTAATTGTAGATGAAGTGTTAGCAGTTGGAGATATGGCATTTCAAAAAAAGTGCTTAGGGAGAATGAAAGATGTAGCAGTAAGAGGAAGAACAGTACTATTTGTCAGTCATAATATTCAGGCAATAAATTCACTTTGTTCAAGAGCTATCATGCTTGATAATGGTAAAGTTATTACCGATGGAAAAACCGAAGAAACTTTAAGTGTGTACACCCATTCTCAACGTAAAACTACAATTGATGAACATACAGGGCTAGCAGATCGATTGAGCCGTACATCTGGAGCTGTAAGGTTCACAAAGGTAAGAATTATCGATGCAGATGAAGTTGAGAGATGGAATTTTGAAATGGGTGAAACTGTCAGGTTTCACCTTTCATTTCAAGCTTTTACAAATGTACCCAATCTATGTATATATATGGCTATAAACTCCAGCTTTACAGGTGAAATTATTACGACGTTCAAAAAAAATCTTTACCAGAAAATGGTCCCTGTAAACCACACATCAACAGTGGTAATTGAAATTCCAAATATTTGCATACGTCCCGGCGAATATTCATTGTATATTTGTCTTGGCCCTATTGATTGCCACATCTTCTATGATGTAATCGATCAAAACGTCAGCTTGCCTGATTTGATGATTTCGTCCGGGGATGATGATCAACATCGAACATCTGGATATGTTTCCATACCGGCAAACATTTTTATTGAATAACCGAGTTGTAAAGAATCTAAATCTTTAGAAGTCTAAGGAAATGCATGAACAACATTATTCAGATCATCTAGAAAATAGAGCTAAAGCATCTGAACCTAAAAATAGAAAAATTAAATGGATGAAGAAATTATTTTTGTTGGCAAAAATAATTTTTAACTATCATTTTTATTGTTTTTTACTGGCCAAACTATACAAATTTTTAGCTAAAACTGCTAAAGAATTTCATGTAAAAAAACAATTTATCAAAATATTGATCCAACTGCTAGTATTGGCCATGGTTCCCAACTCATTATGCCAGTGGAGTTGGATGCAACAAAGACTGAAATTATTCTGGGTTATAAAACATGGATTGGTAAGCGAGTGGAGTTACAGGTCGCTTTAGGGGAAACGCTTTCGCTTGGAGATTTCACTACAGTTAATGACAACTGTATGATTCTTGGGAATGTTTCTATAGAAAGATACTGTTTGCTTTCTTGTAATATATATATTTCTTCGGGGAACCATTGGCCTTGTATATTTCCAACATGGTTGATCAGAGATCAAGATAAATGGATTGAAGATCATGTTGAACTGGTAGCCGATTATAGTGCACCTGTTCACATTGAAGAAGATTGCTGGATTGGTTGGGGAGTATTTATTAAGAGGGGAATTTATATTGGTCGTGGAGCTATCCTTGGAGCTTATACTGTCGTAACTCATGATGTTCCTCCGTATAGTATTCAAGTCGGAACTCCCAATCGAGAAATAAGAAAGAGATTTGACTTTAAGCCTCCTAGAGAGCTATTTTCGATGAATGAAAATGATTGGCCATATTTTTATGCTGGTTTTCTCATGAAACAAGAAGAGATTTTGATCTCAAAGAAAGACAAGATATTGTTTGCAAGAGAAGTTGCCAGAGTAATACTTGACGGAGGAAAATTTAATCAGTTTTCCTTGCGAGGAAAATTAAACGATTATATTAATAATTTAATTTTAACCATTTATTGCAACCAGGTTGAGCTAGGATCTGTCGACATAAAAGAACATTTTTTTTTCAGAGGAAATTATGGTTGATCCAAACTTAGATAAACTTTTATTTTCTCATTGCAGATCGGCAGTTTTAAAGAATTTCAATGAGATCACAATTAAAGTTATTTCCGTTGACATGAAACCGAAGGCTCCCACAAGACCATACAGTTATTATGGACTATCTTTTATTGCCCTTAATTGATTTAATTATGAGTAGGTCTCCTGGAACCATGGCTAATCCTGTATCGGAAGACACAAAATGCTGCTCGAAAAGATGGCTGAAATATCCTGATTCTAGTCGCATGAGTTTTTCTTGTTATCGCAAATGCAGGAGAATAATATGACTTACTTTAAGCGTCTTGTATACCTATTGTATTGCATTGTATTTTATCTGATTTTTATCTTTAGAAAGGATGGTTCTACCCCTACCCCTGCCTATCTAGGAATGCGACATCTCTACTGTTTAACAAATGGTCGGTCTAATGATGTTGCCAGCTTTTTATTGAGTATTAGTAATCCTGAATATGATTTCAAGTGTACATCTGGAATCCTAGGAGATCTTACAGATGATTTGATTGTCAGCATTGTCAACAATATTAATAGGGACGGATTTTATGTATTTGATTCCAATTTATCTTTTGATGACTGTCAAAAGCTTCAAGCTTTGGCTTTTGAGACCCCTGGCACTCCATTTCCTCCATCTTCTAAATTGTCTCCAATTATCTATGATCGAAATCATCCAGTTTCAGTTAAATACGATTTTGATGAGCAAGTTTTGGTGGAAAATCTAGTTGTGCAAAATCTCTTAACTGATCCTTCAATTCTTGCAGTTGCACAGGCATATTTAAAATGTACACCAATCTCAGATTTAGTGGCAATGTGGTGGAGTACAAGTTGTCAGGATGAGCCAAGTTCAGAATCTGCACAGTTCTATCACTTTGATATGGATAGAATTAAATTTATCAAGTTCTTTATTTACCTGAGCGATGTTACTACCCATACTGGTCCTCATTGTTATATTAATGGATCACACAAACACAAACCAAGACCACTCTTGCGAGACGATCGAATTAAAGATATTGAGATCGAACAATACTACAATCAAAATGATTTCATAGAAATTCTAGGATCTCAAGGCACGATTATTGCTGCTGATACTCGTGGTTTTCATAAGGGTAAACCTCTAGAAATGGCTGATCGTTTACTGTTGCAACTTGAGTTTTGTAATAGTTTATTTGGCGCACCCTACAACAAAATCAAATTAAATTATAAGTTTAATCCAAGTTTTTTTGAAGCAACTCAAACTTTTAGAAAAACCTATATAAGATTCATTCCTGACAATTCCCATGTTCAATAACCAATCAATTTTAATTACTGGCGGTACGGGATCCTTTGGCAAGCACTTTATCAAAATCCTCCTCCAGCGATATCAGCCTAAAAAAGTTATCGTTTACTCCCGCGATGAACTTAAACAATATGAAATGGCGCAAGAGTACAATAGTGAAGTAATGCGCTAGTTTTCTAGGAGATGTGCGCGATCTCGATCGCCTAAAGCTTGCTATGAGGGGGGTAGATTATGTCATCCATGCTGCTGCATTAAAACAGGTGCCAGCAGCTGAATATAATCCAATGGAATGCATTAAAACGAATATTAACGGAGCCAGTAATGTCATTGATGCTGCCTTAGAAGCTGAAATTAAGCGGGTCATTGCCCTCTCTACCGATAAAGCTGCTTGTCCCATCAATCTTTATGGTGCAACAAAACTAGTGTCTGACAAACTGTTTGTTTCAGCCAACAATATTGTTGGCGATCGCCCCACCCGATTTTCTGTAGTGCGTTACGGCAATGTAGTAGGTTCTAGAGGCTCTGTTGTGCCATTCTTTCAAAAGTTGATTCGAGAAGGTGCAACGGATTTACCGATCACTGATCACCGTATGACTCGTTTCTGGATCACATTGCAACAGGGTGTTGATCTGGTGTTCAAGAGTTTTGAGCGTATGTATGGAGGCGAAATTTTTGTACCCAAAATTCCCTCCATGAAAGTGACTGACCTTGCTGAGGCAATTGCTCCAGGTATTCCTACCAAAACTGTAGGTATTCGACCTGGAGAAAAGCTTCATGAAGTCATGTGTCCAGCTGAAGACGCTCATCTAACCCTGGAATTTTCTGATCACTATGTCATTCGTCCCTCAATTACATTTACAAGCCCAGTCGATTTTGCCTGCAACCAACTGAGTGAAGAGGGGGTTCCTGTAGCAGAGGGCTTCCAGTACAGTTCTGATCGCAACAGTTTGTGGTTAACTGCCTCCCAACTCCTAGAGATGTTGAAGTGATGTATCCTTACATTCCTTATGGCCACCAAGATATTAGTCAACAGGATATTAATGCAGTGATAGCCGTCTTACAGTCAGACTGGCTAACTCAAGGCCCCTGTATATCTCGCTTTGAGCAAGCGGTGGCTAATTTCTGTGGCGTAAAGTATGCGGTGGCCGTTTCTAGTGCGACGGCAGCTCTTCATATCGCATGTCTATCCGTTGGGTTAGGAGAGGGCGATCGTCTCTGGACTTCTCCCAATACCTTTGTGGCCTCGGCCAACTGCGGTCGTTACTGCGGAGCAGCGGTGGACTTCGTAGACATTAACCCACTTTCGTACAACCTGAGTATGGCTGAACTAGAAAGTAAGCTGGCTCTTGCCGACCATCAAGGTTGCCTGCCCCAGGTATTGATACCTGTTCACCTAGCGGGACAATCTTGTGAAATGGCTAAAATTGCTGAACTATCTCAGCGATACGGCTTTCGAGTGATTGAGGATGCCTCCCATGCCATTGGGGGGCAATATCTGCGGCAGTCAATCGGTTGCTGTCAGTTCTCAGATATGACTGTTTTCAGCTTCCACCCTGTCAAGATCATCACTACGGGGGAAGGGGGTATGGTTTTAACTAATCAGGCCGAACATTACGAAAAGCTGATACGGCTCCGTAGCCATGGTATCACCCGTAGCCCTGACCTAATGCAGTCAAAGTCCCATGGCTCCTGGTATTATCAACAGTTGGAATTGGGCTTTAACTATCGCATCACCGACATACAAGCTGCTCTAGGATTAAGCCAACTGCAACGCTTGGATGAGTTTGTGCAGTACCGACGCTATCTGGCTACTCGTTACACCCATCTGCTGCAAGATCTGCCTCTAACTCTACCCTGGCAACATCCGGATACCGCCTCCAGTTGGCACCTATATGTGATTCGGCTACAACTGGAGAAGCTGGAAAAAAACCCATCTCCAAGTATTTGAAGCGTTGCGTCAAGCTGGAATTGGCGTTAACTTGCACTATATTCCGGTCCATACCCAACCTTACTACCAACAATTAGGATTTCGGTGGGGTGATTTTCCCGAAGCCGAAAAATACTATAGATCAGCTATGAGCTTACCTCTCTACTTCGGACTAACAGAAGCAGACCAAGATAGAATTGTAATGAGCTTGAGAAAAATATTGCTATGAAATTAGCAACCCTAACCTCAATTCCTTCTCACAAAAGCTACGGCCAAGACTACTATCTCTGGGTAGTGGAGCAAGTCAGCCTATTGCAATCAAGCCAGCTTCAAGATTTAGACTTGGTAAATTTGGTGAGCGAGTTAGAAGACATAGGTAAACGAGAAAAGCGTAGCGTCAAAAATAATTTAGTGGTGCTGTTAATAAATTTACTGAAATACCAATTCCAGTCAGAGTACCAAAGTAGCAGCTGGCTAACTACAATCATCGAACATCGCTTGCGTTTACGAGATAATTTTGAAGATAGTCCTAGCTTGCAATCCTATGCAGCAAATCCATCTGTCTTAAAAAGATGTTATGAGGTTGCATGCGATCGCGCAAGTCATGAGATAGGGTTATGAAAAGATATCTTTCCTGATATCAGTTCCTACAGACTCGACCATATTCTTGATAAAGACTTTTTACCTGAATCGTATGATCTAAATCTGACAGTGTATAACCATGAAAGTTATCGTCATTATTCAAGCTAGGATGAACTCCACCCGTTTGCCAGGAAAGGTAATGAAGTTGCTTTGTGGTAAGACGGTCTTGGCTCATGTAATTGAAAGAGTGCAAACTTGTCACTTGGTTGATGAGATTGTAGTCGCTACAACTACTTCCTCAATTGATGATGTCATAGCGGCCGAAGCTAATCGATATGGTGTGCAGTTTTTTTCGTGGCAGCGAATCAGATGTATTGGAACGTTACTACCGAGCAGCCCAGGCTTTCAATGCCGACATCATTGTCCGGGTGACTTCAGACTGCCCTCTTTTCGATGCAAATATCCTTACTGAGATGTTGAAAAGCTTCATAAATCAGACTATAAATAAACTACAAATTGACTATCTTAGCAATGCCATTCATCCTACCTGTCCTAGGGGTTTAGATGCAGAAATATTTACCTTATCTGTATTAGAGAAAGCATACCGAGAAGCGCATCAAGATCATGAACGGGAGCATGTTACCCCTTACATTTACCAGCATCCAGAATTGTTTTCTCTCCAAAACTATAGTTGTAGGGAGAATTTTTCTCATTATCGCTGGACTTTAGATACACCTGAAGATTGGGAGTTTATCGAAGCCGTTTATCAGGTACTTTACAAAAATGGATGTTGGTTTAGTACCAATGAGGTACTGGATCTCTTAGAACGGATGCCAGAACTAGTCAAAATCAATGCCCATGTACTGCAAAAATTCTTTTAAACAAAATCCTAGATATGAACTTCTTATTTCGTGTGGATGCTTCTTTCCAAGCTGGCAGTGGTCATGTAATGCGATGCTTAACGCTGGCCTCTTCGCTTGTAGATAGGGGATTTGAGGTTAAATTTCTCTGTCGTGATTTTCCCGGTAATCTGTGTAATTTTTTAGAGGCTCAAGGCTTTTCAACTTTTAAGTTGAACACCCCACGTGAATTCCTCAATCATGCACTAGCTAATGATGGTGATCAGACCGCTCCTAATTATGGTACATCGGATAATAAGGTAGATAAACAGTCTAGTCTGTTTATACCTTGGCAGGTTGACGCTGAACAGACAAAGTCTCTCTTAACTACCAAAAAACTCGAGATAGATTGGTTAATAGTTGACAACTATTTAATTGACCACCGCTGGCAAGAAATCCTGCGTCCATATGTTCGATACATCATGATTGTTGATGATCTAGCAAATCGATCCCATGACTGTGATCTGCTCCTAGATCAAAACCTTTTAGCCAATCTAAATACTCGGTATAACGGGTTAGTTCCCTCTGATTCTCAGCTACTTCTGGGTCCCAATTACTTGATGCTGCGTCCAGAGTTTTTAGCTGCCAGACAAAAAAGACATTTTGATCGTGAACCCACAAAAATTATTCTCACTTTTGGGGGGGTTGATAGAAACAATACTACTGCCTGGGTATTAAAGGCGTTAAATCAACTCGTTTCTCACTCCTCTCTAGAAATCATGGTTGTGTTGGGAGGTGGTTGTCCCCATAGATTGGAGGTTCAGGCATTAGCAGCCCAATCTATCCATTCAGTCACCATTCAGCAATCTGTTACCCAAATTGCTGAACGGATGGCCTGGGCTGATCTGGCTATAAGTGCTGGGGGCTTTACCTGCTATGAACTTGCGTATATGGGGGTTCCGACTATGGTAATTACTATTGCCAAGCACCAAGAGAAGGTAGCCCAAGAACTACATCATCGGGGGATGAGTGTATATTTAGGGGCATTTGAATCTCTAAATCAAAATGACTTCATTCATACCACCCAATCCCTGATGGCTGATCCTCAAAAGCAAATATCAATGTCCAATGTAGGACAGATGTATATTGATGGACAGGGAACTGGGAGAGTCATTGAAAAGATTATGAATCATTCGTGATTGGAGAGAATTGACAATGGCTTATGATCATAACCACCTGGCCATGTGGAATCAATGGAACCAGGAGGGTGGACCAAATTATCCCCATCAAAAAGTCATTCAATTTGTGTTTCGAAATTTTCCTCCAGCTGTACGTTCCCAAACAAGAGTGTTAGATTTAGGCTGTGGAAGTGGTGTCCATTGTGTATTCTTGGCCAGTGAAGGCTTCCAGGTCACAGGTACTGATATCTCTGAAGTAGGGATTGCCAATACTAGCCAAAAACTAAGTAAATTGGGTTTACATGCCAATTTGAAGGTAGAAGCAGCAGATGTTCTAGATTTTCGTTCAGATAGTTTTGACCTAGTGATTTGTGTTGGTGTCTATGACTGTGCCGGATCTGAGGTGACAAAGATTTCCGTAGATAAATTAAGTACCCTAATGGCACCAGGTGGACGGGGGATTTTTTTGTTTGCAAGTAATAATGACTTCCGTTTTAAACACCAGGTACTTAACATCCATGGTTTCCTTGAAAAAGAAGTGAAAGCGATTTTTGCTAATTCTTTTGACAAGGTTTGGATTGATCGCTATGTCACAACCTATCAGGGTGGACAAATTGAGCAAAATGACTGGTTAGTTACTGTGGAGAACCTATTGCCATGAGTACTCACTCATTTCAGTCTGATTTCCATATTATTCGAAATCATTACAGTTACTTATTGAATACCTATGGTGACTGCCCAGAAGGTGTTCAATGGCGAGATCGCAACACCCAGGAGCGGCGTATGGAGATTCTACTTCAAATTGGTGAACTGCGTACCTGTAAAGTTTTGGACTTTGGCTGCGGTACAGGTCATTTATTAACACTGTTGAAGTCAAAACTGAACTTCCATGGAGAGTATGTAGGCTATGATATTTCTCCAGAAATGATTACTATCGCCCGTCAGAAATTTCCAGATATCAAGTTTGAACAACGGAATATTCTCACCGATGGCATCCCTGAAACTTTCGATTATATATTCGCCAGTGGAGTGTTTAACAATCAACTGACGGATAACTGGGGTTGGATGACAACCCTGCTTACAAAACTCTTTTCTCACACTCGGATTGGGGTAGCATTTAATGCTCTTTCTACCTATGTAGATTATTATGAATCTAATCTATTTTACGTAAGTCCCGAAGAAGTTTTTAGGTTTTGCAAATCGGAACTTTCTCCCTGTGTAACTATCAGGCATGACTATCAACTTAAACCTGGTGTAATTCCGTTTGAGTTCTCAGTTTACGTCTACAGATGCGATAGAGTAATCTAACTTACATTATGTCCCGTACCGTTGTTATTACCCAACCTACTTACATGCCATGGCTCGGCTACTTTGAACAAATTTCTAGAGCTGATGTTTTTATTTTCCTTGATACCGTTCAGTTTGTTCAACGCTCTTGGCACAGTCGTAATCGTTTAAAAGGCAGTAATGGTCAGCCTTTTTGGCTGACCGTCCCAGTTGTTTCTCATGCTCAAAAAACTCCATTACTAGACATAAAAATTTCACCTCATCAATCACAATGGAGGGAAAAACATTTGTCAACAATTCAAACTTATCTAGGATCTACACCTTATTTTGCAAAAATATTTCCATTAGTCCAGAGTTGGCTTAATACTGAACATACTTATCTTGTTGATCTGAATATTAGTGGGATTAAATTATTTTCTCAGTTTTTAGGACTATCTCCCCAATTCATGAAGGCATCAGATCTTATGCCAAATGGAAACAGAACTCAGTTACTTCTGAATCTTTGCCAGCAGGTTGGGGCAACTAGCTATTACACTAGCGCAGGTTCTAGTGCTTACATGGCACCAGAAGAGCATCTATTTGCTGATGCAGGTATAGAACTAAAATACCAGTCTTGGGAGCATCCAGTATATTCTCAATGGGGTTCAGGATTTACCTCGCATCTTTCAGCGCTAGATGTATTTGCAAATATTGGGGCAGATGTTACCAGAAGCTATATTCTCCCAACAGACTCTAAGGAAGTAACTTCCTAGATTCCGAAGATCGTCTACCAATAAAAATAGGTAATGATTTATGTGAGCCACATTAAAAACATAAAATAATATTTGATCAATCAATTGCTCAAGACTGAATACCATTAACCCCTTAGTTCTTACCTGCACCTATGCTGGATATCTTCATTGACAATCGCTGGATTGGCAGGAATCATCCTCCTTTTATCATTGCTGAAATGTCCGGCAACCACAATCATTCGCTTGAACGAGCACTTGAAATTGTCGAAGCTGCTGCTAAAGCAGGTGTCCACGCTCTCAAGCTACAGACTTACACTGCCGAGACGATGACCTTAGATGTAGAGGAAGGGGAGGTTTTTTATCACCGATGCCGAAAGCTTATGGCAAGGAAGATCTCTGCACAAGCTTTACCAGCAAGCCTACACACCTTGGGAATGGCATCAACCGATTTTCGATCGCTGCCGTGAACTAGGTATCATTGCCTTTAGCACCCCCTTTGATGCCACATCTGTGGAATTTCTGGAATCTCTCCAGGTTCCCTGCTACAAAATTGCTTCCTTCGAAAACACCTATTTGCCCTTAATTCGCAAGGTCGCCAGCACCGGAAAGCCAATGATCATCTCAACAGGCATGGCAACCCTGGCTGAACTGGATGAAACAGTTTTAGCAGCTAGAAAAGCAGGTTGCAAGGACTTAATCTTGCTTAAATGTACCAGTACATACCCTGCTAGTCCTGAAAACTCTAACCTCGCAACTATCCCACATCTTAGGGAAATGTTTAATGTCCAAGTTGGGCTATCTGATCACACAATAGGAATTGGTGTAGCAGTTGCTAGTGTGGCGATGGGAGCAACAATCATTGAGAAGCATTTAACCCTGAGTAGAGATGATGGAGGGGTAGATGCGGCTTTCTCTATGGAACCAAAGGAAATGGCTCAATTGGTGGTTGAAACTGCAAGAGCTGCCCAAGCTATGGGAACAATAAACTATGGCCCTACGGTGGCGGAAGAGGGGTCATTAATGTATCGACGCTCACTCTATGTCGCCAAGAATATGAAAGCAGGAGATACTTTTACATCCGAAAATTTACGCGTAGTTAGGCCGGGAAAAGGACTACCATCGAAGTACTACGATATTTTGCTCGGTAAAAAAATTAAACTGGATGCAGCAATAGGTACACCAGTGAATTGGGATCTAATCATTTGAAAACTTATAGACTAAAATGAAATTATATGGAAATTGATTCCGGCAGTAGAATATTAATTTATTCCCCTTTTGCAAATTGGCCCTTTCATTTTGAAACAGAGTTAGAGCTAATTGAAAAATTTTTAGTAAAAGGATGCAGAGTTACTTTACTACGTTGTTCTGGTAAATTGCCAACCTGCGAACCCAATCCCTACCATCAGGAATCAATCTGTAGACTGTGCAAATCCCGAAATGCTGCTGGAATTAAATGGATTGGGAAAAGTCGAATAGAAATCAAGGATTTTTATCATGTTAGTAAACTTCAAAATGCAGAAGTAGATAAGCTCTATAATATCAAAATCTCATCCTTAAAAGATCTAACTAAATTAGAAATAGGTACATCTCAGATAGGTCTTGCCGCTTTAAGCTCAACTATTTCGCTATTGAGAGATCCAAATCCTGAAATCAATAAACACATAAAAACTTATTCGATATAATTTAGCTGCTGCGGCCATTGTGCATTTCTCGATTCACAATCATCTTATTGAGCTATGTCCCGATATTTTTATTCTTTGCAATGGTCGATTCGCCGCATTTAGACCAGCCTTGCAAGTTGCTCAATCCTTTAATATTACAACCTATGTTCATGAACGTGCTGGAATTTTAGATAAATACTACCTAATAAAAAATGGCTCTACCCATAATCTCAGCCTTATGAAAAGTGAAATTGATGTCTGCTATAACGAATCAATATTGCCAGATTCAGAAAAACGACGAATTGCATACGAATGGTATGAAGAGCGAATTAATAATAATCCTCAAAGCTGGATTTCATACACCAAAAATCAACAGAAAAATTTTTTACCTAGAAGCATAACAAATGTTGGATTGGAAAAATTTAAAATTGGTATATTTAATTCTTCTGAAGACGAAGTTTTGACATTTGAAGAGTGGGAAAATACGTTATATCAAGATCAAAATGATGGAATATATAGGATATTGGAAGCATTCAAAGGACAGGATTTAATCAAATTTTTTCTTAGAGTTCACCCGAATTTATCTAATATAAATAATTCACAAACTAGAGATATTGATAGGTTAAAAATTCAATTTGACAACCTTGAAGTTATAGATGCAAAATCCATTGTTAGCACCTATGCTTTGATTGATGCCTGTGACTTAGTTATAACGTTTGGTTCCACTGTTGGCATTGAAGCAGTTTACAGAAATAAGCCCTCCATCTTAATGGGAAGGGCAATGTATGAAGATTTAGGAGGAGTCATAAAACCTAGTAACCACGAAGAATTAGTCCTGATTTTGACAAATTTTTGTTTTCATAGAACTTTGCCAGATGTCGATAATTCCGATCTAGGTGTTATCAAGTATGGCTTCTTTCAGAAAATGTATGGTTATGATTTTGAATATGTCAAACCATACGAAGCTTTTAAAGTTTCTTTGATAAAGAATGGAAAAGAAATATTTATAAAATCTAGTTTTGTTTCTAGAGTTTTAAAAAAGTTAAATCTATAGCTATTGCAGTCCTCAATGAGTCGCAAGCTAAATTAACCTAAAATCCTTACTCAGAAAGAGTCAATGTTTACAAGTGGCTTAGAAAAGTTATATGTCTTTCAATCTAAAAACTCCTGTTGCATTACTTATATTCAATCGACCTCATTGCACAAAGAAGGTCTTTGAAACAATTCGTCGAGCAAAACCTCCTATTCTTTTATTGGTAGCTGATGGTCCTAGAACTAATTTATCAAGCGATATTGAAAACTGCGCTTTATCTCGTAAGCTTGTTGACAATATTGATTGGAATTGCCAAGTGTTGAAAAATTATTCTGACATTAATTTAGGTTGTAAGTATCGAGTTTCTACTGGATTAAATTGGGTTTTTGAAAATGTGGAAGAGGCAATAATTTTAGAAGATGATTGCCTCCCAGATTTATCATTTTTCCGCTTCTGTGAAGAGCTGCTAGAGATCTATCATGAAGATGAAAGAATCATGGCAGTTTGCGGAACAAATTTTCAGTTTGGACGAAATAAAACGCAGGAAAGTTATTATTTTTCTCGCTACAATCATTGTTGGGGTTGGGCATCTTGGAGACGAGCTTGGCAACACTATGATTTAGAAATGAAGCTCTGGCCAGTTATCCGAGATCAAGGCTTGCTCAAAAATATTCTAGAAAATGATCGATTATTTAATACATGGAATGAAATCTTTGAATCAGTTTTTTGCGATCGCATCGACACTTGGGATTATCAGTGGACATTTGCCTGTTGGGCACAGAATGGTTTATCAGTTTTACCCAATGTTAATTTAGTTACTAATATTGGCTACGATTCAGAGGGAACACATACAAGAGATCAGAATAGCCATTTAGCAAATATTCCTTCGACTTCAATAGATTTTCCCTTAAAACATCCATCATTCATAATTCGTAATGCTCGAGCAGATATTTTTACCCACAATATTTGCCATCAAATGCCATTTGATTTTCGAATTAAGAAAAAAATCAGACAGCTATTTTTTAAAAATGGTATAAATTTCGGATTTCACATTTAATCATATCAACAATAAGCATTAACCCCATTGCCAGCAATATCAAGCTGACATCTACCCATTTGCGAAAAAAGAAAGCGCCGTCTAAAATACGCAACACTACAATCAGTGATAACCGCAAGATGTCAAAACTGCCCAAGATAGCAGGAAGAGGTTGCATGACAACCAACACGTCATTGAGGAGCCGGATGCGGGAAAACTCGCACGTCTGGTTCTACAGACCAGCAGGTAGGGCGACTTACCTGCTGAGTTTAATCACATCTATTCCTCCTTATCTAAAACAATCGGGCTGAAATGGGCTGGACTTCCCACGTAGATCCCCAATGCTCGAGCCGTTTGCACCAACTGACTGTCGGGAGTCACCAGCAGCGGGTTAGCAGCAATCACCGCTTCTAAAGGCACGGCGACCACCTGTCCACTCTGCCACGCCACCATTTGTTTGGACTGCCCTTGGGCGATCAGATCCACCGCCACTTTGCCGAAGGCAGTGGCAATCAAACGATCCAGAGCTGAGGGAATTCCTCCTCTCTGGATATGTCCTAACATCGAAACCCGAACATCCACCGGATAAGCACTGCAACTGATAATCTCACTGGCAAGGTACTGTCCGATGCCACAGGAGGGTCTTTGATCCGGCTGTTGGTCGTGGGAATCTGTTGCGGTTTTCGCCCCTTCTGCCACCACAATAATGGCAAATCTACGCCCCCAGCGATCGCGTAATTCGGTTAAATGGCGGCAAACATCCTGGATTGCATAGGGAATCTCCGGCATCAAGATGACATCGGCTCCCCCAGCAATGCCAGCGTGAAGCGCCAAATGCCCCGCTTCTCGACCCATAACTTCCACAATCATCACCCGATCGTGGCTTGATGCTGTAAACGTCAGGCGATTGAGGGCATCGGTGATGGTGTTGACCGCTGTGTCAAACCCGACAACCCTTTCTGTGAGGGCAATATCGTTATCAATAGTCTTGGGCACCCCAATAAACTGCCAGCTTCCCTGATTCGCCAGATGATTGAGAATTGCCAGACTGCCATCGCCGCCAATGCCAATCAGCGCATCCAACCCCAATGCCTGGTATCCCGCCTGAATCTGATCAAAATGAGCCAGAGTATCCCCTCGGTTAATGGTGCCGAGAATCGTCCCCCCCATGTTGATGAGGGGATCAATACCACGCAAATCTAAGCCGTGGATACTGAGGGGTATAGCTTTCTGATCCAGAAGTCCTTGAGTGGCATAGGGAATGCCGAGAACCTGCCAGCCATAGGTGAGAACCGCATGGTTGATTACAGCGCGGATGACAGAGTTGAGTCCGGGGCAGTCTCCACCGCTGGTCAAAATGCCCAATTTCTTTTGCGGTTTGGTCATTGCTAAACCTGGAAAATTCTATGCGTATTACCAAGCAGAAGGAATCCCAATTGGTTCAGGCTCTGTGAAGTCATGGGTCAAACAGATTGACCGTCACACTCAGATTTCGGGTACTCTATGGCGAGAAGTTCATATTCCGCAAGTTCTGTCGCACCACTTCACTTAAAAGTCACGCGCTCCGGTCTAAATGATACTCTATTTGTAAAATTAACGAGATTTCCACCAGTTCAAAAGATAGCAACAGGTAACGTTGGCAGCCCATTGAACGCTGAGACTCAAGCGGGTTCCCACTCCATCCAGCCAATTACTTTGCAACGCCGCATTTCTTGAATGACCGCAGCCGTCTTCCCCAGCTCTGAACCCATTCGTCAAATCAAGGAAAACACTCATGGTCAGCAGCAGCCTCAATCTCTCCAGCCTCAATGGCAGCAACGGCTTTGCCCTCAACGGCATTAGTGCGAATGACTTCTCAGGCCGTTCCGTCAGCAATGCGGGGGATGTCAATGGCGATGGCATTGATGACCTGATCATTGGGGCTGATCGTGCCGACCCTAATGGCAGCGCTTCCGGCCAGAGCTATGTGGTCTTTGGCTCCACCAGTGGCTTCAGCAGCAGCCTCAATCTCTCTACACTGGATGGCAGCAATGGCTTTGCCCTCAATGGCATTAGTGCGATTGACMAWTCAGGCCGTTCGGTCAGCAGTGCCGGGGATGTCAATGGCGATGGCATTGATGACCTAATCATTGGCGCTTATGGTGCCGACCCCAATGGCAGCGATTCCGGCCAGAGCTATGTAGTGTTTGGCACCCCACGGGGCACGGGCAACAATGATTTAGTTACAGGCACCAGCGGTAGCGACACCATTGAAGGGCTGACGGGCAATGACACCCTCGTGGGTGGGGAGGGCAACGACAGCTTAGATGGTGGTATTGGAGCCGATTCCCTGGTGGGTGGTCTCGATGACGACACCTATGTGGTTGATAATATCGGCGATGTGGTGGTAGAGAATGCCAGTGAAGGCATTGATCTGGTTGAGTCCAGCCTTACCTACACCCTGGGAGCCAATGTTGAGAACCTGACTCTAACTGGGAGTAGTGCCATCAACGGCACCGGCAACAGCCTTGATAATTACCTCTTTGGAAATACGGGTGACAACCATCTCAGCGGCGGCGATGGCAATGACACCCTGCTGGGCTTAGACGGCAACGATTCCTTAATCGGGGGTGATGGCAACGACAGCTTAAATGGTGGCATTGGAGCCGATTCCCTGGTGGGTGGCACCGACAACGACACCTATGTTGTCGATAATGTCGGCGATGTGGTGATGGAGAATGCCAGTGAAGGCATTGATCTGGTTGAGTCGAGCCTTACCTACACCCTGGGAGCCAATGTTGAGAACCTGACTCTAACTGGGAGTAGTGCCATCAACGGCACCGGCAACAGCCTAGATAACGTTATCCTCGGGAACACGGGTGCCAACACCCTCAACGGCAACGATGGCAATGACTCCTTAGTGGGCGGCGATGGCAATGACTCCTTAGTGGGCGGCAACGGCAACGACACCCTGATTGGCGGCAGTGGCAACGACACCCTGATTGGCGGAGCGGGGAATGATTATTATGTCGTAGACTCTGCCAGCGATGTTATCAGCGACAGCAGTGGCACCGACACCGTAGAGACCGACCTCAACTTCACCCTGACGAGTAGTTTTGAGAACTTGATTTTACAGGGTATCTTCGACCTCACCGGCACCGGCAACAGCCGCAATAACCAAATTATTGGCAACAGCGGCGGCAACCTCCTCAGTGGCGGGGTCGGAAACGACAGCATATTAGGGGGTGACGGGGAAGACGAGCTATCGGGTGGCGACGGCAATGACTCCCTGCTGGGCGAAGCCAATGATGATGTCCTCAATGGCGACGCAGGTAATGACACCCTCGACGGTGGGTTTGACAACGACATTCTCCTTGGCGGAGCCGGCAACGACGTTTATCGTGTCGATAGCGTCGATGATGCCGTTGTTGAGTATGCCAACGCCGGCACCGATAGGGTTGAAGCTAGCATTGATTACAGCCTCGGCAGTGATGTCGAGAACCTGACCCTGATTGGCACTGCCAGTATCGGCATCGGCAACGAGTTAGCCAACCTGATGACAGGCAACACCAACGACAATGACCTCACTGGCTTAGAGGGAAATGACACCCTCGTGGGTGGGGAGGGCAACGACATTTTAGATGGGGGTATTGGAGCCGATTCCCTGGTGGGTGGTTTCGATGACGACACCTATGTGGTTGATAATATCGGCGATGTGGTGGTGGAGAATGCCAGTGAAGGCATTGATCTGGTTGAGTCCAGCATTACCTACACCCTGACAGCCAACGTTGATGATCTGGTGCTCACGGGGAGTGCCGCCATTAATGGCACCGGCAACAGCCTTGATAATTACCTCTTTGGAAATACGGGTGACAACCATCTCAGCAGCGGCGAGGGCGATGACTACTTGTTCGGTGGGGATGGCAACGACCTCCTAGAAGGTGGGGTAGGGGAAGACTTCTTAGACATCTACCTATCCACTGGGAATAGCACCCTGGATGGGGGTGCTGACAACGACTATTTAGATGCTTCCTCCACCAGTGGTAATCACAGCCTCATAGGCGGTGAGGGCGATGACGACCTCTGCGTCTGTAGTAGCGATGGCAACAACACCTTAGTCGGCGGCAATGGGGAAGATATCCTCGAAGCATCCGACTCCCAGGGCAACAACTCCCTGGAAGGGGGAGCCGGGAACGACTCGTTATTCGCAGATTACGCCATTGGCAATAACACCCTCAGCGGCGGCGATGGCGATGACTACTT